>CATZTY010000255.1 GCA_958424475.1 uncultured Collinsella sp. | reverse complement strand
ACCATCGACGATTATTTCGATCTGCTTGGCGACGATGTCGCCCACGTGCATTTTGTCGATGTTGCGGCAGACGGCACGACGCATCTTGCCTGGGGTGACGGGGACCGCGATATGCGCGCCGACCTGGATAGGCTGGTGGCGCGCGGCTATCGCGGAGTTGTTTCGGCCGAGACCTATGACTGGCGCTATTTTGCCGACCCCGCAGCTGCCGATGCGCAGGTAATGGCAGAGTATCGTCGTGCGATTGGCGCCTAGGTGGGGTTGGGTTGCGGCAACCTACCCTATGTTTCCAAATGAATACGGTGTGAGCGGCTGCGACGGATTTTCCCCGCAAGCACTCTAGTATGCTAAAGTACCCAGAAGACCGGCGGAGCTATGCCGGTCTTCTGTTCTATACGAAACACAGCATGAGGAGGCTCACCAGATGACGGCCACACCGTGGGGATTCCGGGACATATTGCCCGAGGAGGCTCAGGCGCGCGAGGAGATTGCGCTGACGGTGAAGGGCTGCTTTAGGGATCATCATTACCTTCCGGTCGAGACGCCGCTGCTCGAGGACAAGGGCTCGCTCGAGGAGGGCGGCCGCATTGCGGACACGCCGTTTAAGCTCTTTGATGACGACGGTCGCCTGCTGGTGGTCCGTCCCGACAACACGCTGCCGATCGTTCGCCTGGTTTCGACTCGCATGCGTGCGGCCGATCTGCCGCTGCGCCTGCGCTACGAGGCGCCGGTGGTCCGCGAGTGTCAGCGCAATGCCGGCGGCTCGCGTCAGTTTACGCAACTGGGTTTTGAGCTCATCGGCGCGGGCGACACCGCGGGCGATGTCGAGATTGTCTCACTGGTCGCCGAGGCCGTGCGCAAGCTGGCACTTCCCGGTGCGCGCATTATCGCGGGCAGCGTGCGTCCGTTTAAGGAACTGCTCGCGGCCTGTGAGGATCGCGAACTGGCTGCCGAGGCATTGCGTTGTGTGCACGCCAACGACTTTGTGGGCCTCGATGCCCGCGTGGCGGCAAGTGCCGAGCCCGAGGCCGTCAAGGTCGCCATTAGCGAGCTGCCGCGCCTGCACGGTGGTGCCGAGGTGCTCGACCGCGTCGACGCGCTGCTGGCGGCGGCGGGCATTGTCGCGCCGCTCACGCGCGAGCTGCGCGCCCTGGTCGAGGGTCTGGCTCCCGAGGACGCCCAGGTGCTGTCCTTCGACTTCTCCATCATGAACTCGTTTGATTACTACACGGGCCTGGTCTTTAAGGCCTATGCCGGCGGACTGCCCGATCCGGTCGGTTCGGGCGGACGCTACGACTCCATCTTTACCGGTGCATTTGGCGACGGCATCGAGGTGCCGGCGGCGGGCTTCGCCTTTTCGCTCGAGCGTCTGGAGGCCGCGCACACCTCGGCCGAGGACGCTGCTTCCGATGGCGATCACGCCGTGGGGCGCGGTGCCGAGGGTCCGCTGCGCATTGCCGTGCCCAAGGGCTCGCTTAAGGCCGACACGCTCGACGTGCTCGAGGCCGCGGGCTTGGATGTCTCTGAGCTGCGTGACCCCGGTCGTCACCTCATCGTGCGCGGCCGCGACACACAGGCCGGTGAGGGTGCGGTCGGCGATATCGAGTTTGTCATCGTGCGTCCCAGCGACGCGCCCGCCTTTGTGGGCTGCGGCGGTGCCGACTGCGGCATCTGCGGCTGGGACTCGCTTATCGAGGCAGACCTCAACCTGCTGCAGCTGGTCGACCTGGGCTACGGCCTGTGCACGTTTATCGAGGCGGAGCCCGCGTGGCGCGCCGGCCAGGCCGAGCGCAACTATGCCCGCCGTGGGTCGCTTCGCGTGGCAACCAAGTACCCGCGCATCGCGAGTGCCTGGTATGCCGAGCGCGGCGTGAACGCCGACATCGTCTCGCTGCACGGCAACATCGAGCTGGGCCCCATTGTCGGCATGACCGACCGTATCGTGGACATCACCGCCACGGGCGCCACGCTGCGCGATAACGACCTCGTTATTACTGGTCGCATTATGGACTGCACGGCCCGCTTCTTTGTCAATCCGGGTGCCGCACGTCTGGATCCGCGCGTGCGCAATCTGGCAGATCGCTTGGCGGCAGCCGTGAAGGACAAGCATTTTGAGCCCGTTGCGGGCTCGGCACAATAGCGCGAGCACGCACGGGCGCCCCAACGTCCGGGCTGCGGGCCGACTGGCGCCGTCGCCCGGTCTCTCGTTTTTCGAACAAAAACCTCGACCGATAGGGGATACCGATATGAAGACCATCAAGCTTGCTCCCGGTGAGCGCCTCGTTACCAACCAGCTCAACCGTAAGGGCGTGCTGCCGCAAAACATCGTCGACGCCGCCCGCGATATCGTGGCCAACGTGCGTGCCAACGGCGATGCCGCGGTGCGCGACTATTGTCAGCGCTTTGACGGCGTTGAGCTGCAGAGCTTCCGTCTGCCGCAAGAGCAGATCGATGCCGCGCTCGAAGGCCTCGATCCCGCTTTTGTCGCGGCGCCCGAAAAGGCTGCACGCCAGATTCGCGAGTTCCACCAGC
>CATZTY010000254.1 GCA_958424475.1 uncultured Collinsella sp. | reverse complement strand
GCCGCGCGGACTGAGCGTCACCGAGCCCACCTTGGGACCATCGGGCAGGCAGCTGCGCTTAAACTGCTGGGCAAAGAAGCGACGATAGAACGTACGCAACCACGTGTGGACGGTCTTGACGTCGTAGACGCCCTCGAAGCTCTTGAGCGCCATGCGGTAGATCTTGCCCGGCTCAAAGCCAAAACGCAGCAGGTAGTAGAGGAAGTAGTCGTGCAACTCGTACGGGCCCACCAAATCCTCGGTCTTCTGCGCAATCTCGCCGTCGCCCGTGGGCGGCAGAAGCTCGGGGGACACCGGCGTATCGAGGATATCGAGCAAGACCTCGGCAATGCGCCCGCCAAAGACATCGGCGGCATAGCGTACCAGATGGTGCACAAGCGTCTTGGGCACGCTCGCGTTGACGGCGTACATGCTCATGTGGTCGCCGTTATAGGTAGCCCAGCCGAGCGCCAGCTCCGACAGGTCGCCCGTGCCAATGACAAAACCGCCAGCCTGGTTGGCCAGATCCATCAGAATCTGCGTACGCTCGCGCGCCTGGCTGTTCTCGTAGGTCACGTCCTGCACAGCTGGATCATGCTCAATGTCCTTGAAGTGCTGCTCCACAGCCGCGTGGATCGAAACCTCGCGGAAGCTCACACCCAGGTCGCGGGCGAGCGACTCGGCATTCGACTTGGTGCGATGCGTCGTGCCGAAGCCGGGCATGGACACGGCTGTGATACCAGTGCGCGGCAGCCCCAGTGCATCGAAGGCACGCATGGTCACAAGCAGCGCTAGCGTGGAGTCCAAGCCGCCCGAAAGGCCGATAACCGCAGCCTTGGTACCCGTGTGGGCAAGGCGGGTCTTGAGGCCCGCAGTCTGCAGATCGAGGATCGTCTCGCAGCGCTCGGCCAAGTCGCCGTGGTCGGCCGGCACAAAGGGCGCGCGCGGGAAAACGCGGTCGATATCGCAGGCATCGCGCAGGACGGGCTCTTTGGCCAGCACGCCCTCAAATGAAAACTCAACAGTCGTGGCCTCAGGCGCATCGTCCGCGCGCGTCCACGTCGTCGAGCGACGGCGCTCGGCAACCAGACGGTCGAGGTCAACATCGGCGATGGCCATATCGCAGGTAAGCAGTTTGGTCGCGGCGAGCTTGGAGCCGTTTTCGTAGACGAGGTTCTCGCCCGCAAAGACCATGTCGGTCGTGGACTCGCCCTCGCTCGCATCTGCATAGGCATAGGCACAGTACAGGCGCGCGCTCTGGTTGGATATGAGGCTGCGTCGGTAATCTGCCTTGCCGATAATCTCGTCCGAGGCCGACGGGTTGAGGATCACCGTCGCACCGGCAAGCGCCATCTCGGTCGAAGGGGGCGCCGGCACCCACAGGTCCTCGCAGACCTCAACGCCCAGCACCATATCCTCGGCACCCTCGTCACAGCAGCGGTAGACAAGCTCCGAACCCAGCGGAACCGGACCCTGACCGGCAAACTCGACCCACACGGGATCTGCGGGCGCCGGAGCAAACCAGCGGCGCTCGTAGAACTCGCCATAGTTGGGCAGATACTTCTTGGCCGTGAGGCCCAAAAGCTCGCCCGCGCAGCACACGGCGGCGCAGTTGTAGATATTCTCGGCAACCGCAACGGGAAGACCGATGGTAAAGACGATCGGCAGCTCACGGGTTTCATCGAGGATATGCACCAGAGCAGCCTCGCAGGCATGCAGCAGTGTGCGATTATGGAACAGATCGGCCGCGGTATAGCCGCACAAGTTGAGCTCGGGCAGTACCAGCGCGCGAACGCCGCGCTCAACAGCCGCGCGAACAGCCGCTAACGCAACCTCGGCATTGCCCTCGACATCGGCCACGCGAATCTGCGGCGACGCCGCCGCCACACGCAAAAAGCCATCGTTCTTATTAGCCGAAACGCAGCATTGCCTTGTTGATCTGGACACTGGAGGCCCCTTCTACCCTGAGATTCAGTCTAACGGACGTTCACATATCTCTAACTAGCCAAAGCAACCTCCCAGTTTACTGAGAGGCCAACCTGTGCTAAAAGCATGTATTTCAAAAATATCTTTAATTAAAAAAGGAGAAATCGATAATCGACTTCTCCTTTAAGCGAGGCGAGTAAATTCCGAAACTAATGGCAGAATTTATCCATGTAGTCCTCAAAGTCGAACACTTCCACCACGACGCCCTCTTCCTGAAACTCTTTCAGTTGCTCCAAGAGATCTTTGTTAATAACGTCCATGCAGAAACCTCCTCTATCTAATCAATTGTAGTATATCTGCTTTCATGCAATTATCAACCAACTTGTTTAATTGCTCCTCGTTTGCCGATAGTCCCTCTTTTTTCAAAATGTCGCGCACCTCGTTCTTAGTAATCGGCTTTTCAAACAACGAAAGCAAAGCGAACGAAAAATCATTAACCGCACACATTCTATGGGTGGCACAACTCAGCAGTACTCTTAACCCCTCTTTTGAGCGTCCGACTTCTTTCACAAACGAACTTTTAACCAATTGAAAACCATTATCGTGCATTACATAAGGCTCTGTTAGACCAGGATTGACATGCCGACCTGCCGGCTAA
>CATZTY010000253.1 GCA_958424475.1 uncultured Collinsella sp. | reverse complement strand
AGAACCGCGCAACATGAGAGCGCCCCCTCCCGCGCACGGAACGGGAGGGGGCTAAAGGTAGGAGTCTACCGGTGGGTTGACCCCACCGGACAGACGATGACCAGGTGATCCTTTACAGGATCGTCAAGGTTTCCGTGGGGTACCCGTTGGGTACTTAGAGCATCACGCAAGCGACGGTCAGGATGATGGCGCAGACGACGGAGAGAGCGACGATGAGCTTAAGGGCAAACTTGAGCCAGGTCGTCCACTCGATCTTGGCCAGGGCGAGACCGCCCATGATGGCGCCGGAGGTCGGGGTGAACAGGTTCACAACGCCGATGGCAGAGGAGAAGATCATGACCATGACCTCGGGCGAGAAGCCGAGCTTAACAGCCAGCGGTCCCATGATAGGCATGGAGACGGTAGCCATACCAGAGGTCGAGGGGATCAGGAAGGACAGGCCGAAGTAGACCAGGAAGCTCATGGGAGCGAAGATCACGCCGGACAGGCCAGCCAGAGCATTGGCGGCAGCGTCGAGGACGTAGACGTCGAGGCCGGTGTTAGCCATGAGGACGGAGATACCACGGGCGAGGGCGATGACGAGAACAACGGACATCATGTCGGCAGCGCCGGTGATAAAGGTGTTAACGATCTGCTTCTCGGACAGGCCACCGATGATACCGATCAGGACGGCCATGAGGAAGAACCAGGTGGAAGCCTCGTCGAAGTACCACTGACCAATGGGCAGGCCGGTGATCAGGGCAGACCAGCCCTGGACGACGGCGTTACCGTCGGCGTCGTAGACAGCGCCAGCGTCGAAGAAGTTGGCGACGCCCTCGTTGAGGTCGGCCAGCGGAATGAAGCCGACGATCATGACGACGAAGGTGAAGGCAAAGGCGATCAGAACACCCTTCTGACGACCGGTGAGCTTGACCTCATTGTGAACCTCGGAAGCAGCCTTGCCGTGAGCCTCTTCAGCGTCCTTGAGCTCCTGCATCGACAGGATGGTGGAACCCTTGTCAGCCTTGACCTTCTTGGCGTAGCTCATCACGAAGAAGATGGACATAGCGGTAGTGACAATCCACAGGACGGCACCGAGGCCGATGATGATGGACTGGTTGACCTCAATGCCAACGCCGGTCAGAGCGTCGACGGCAGCGCCGACGGCGAACGGGTTAACCGTGGAGCCCAGGCAGCCGCAGCCAGCGCCGAGCAGGACGGTGGCGGCACCGACCATCGGGTCGAAGCCAGCGGCCATCATGGTAGCGGCAAGCAGGGCGTAGAAGGGAACGGTCTCCTCGCACATACCATAGGTGGTACCACCGAGGGAGAAGATGAGCATCAGCACGGGAATGAGCATAATCTCGTTGCCCTTAAGCTTCTGCACCAGGACGGCGATGCCGTTGTCCAGGGCGCCGGTCTCGGTCATCATGCCGAGGAAGCCGCCCAGGATCATAACGAAGAGGCAGACGGGCAGAGCGTCAGCGAAGCCCAGGATCGGGGCGGTGCAGAAATCGCTCAGACGGGCGGCAGTAACCGCGCCACCGGACGTGCCGGAGACGATAACGGTAATCACTGCGACAATTGCCAGCAGAGCAAGAAGAATGGTGAACGATGAAGGCATACTGCGCTTTTTCTTAGCGGTCTCAGTCATAGTTCTCATCCCCCCTTCATAAATCATTTACTGATCTCGCCAGAAGCGGCTCTTCCGTGCCGTGCCTGCCGCTTGATGCGAGATTATTACCAGATAAAACCGCTCGGGGTGCGCAGTAATACACCCCGAGCGAGATGCTAGATGCTCTTACTTGAGCGTGGCGTACATGACAGCCTTAATGGTGTGCATGCGGTTCTCGGCCTCGTCGAAGACCTTGGAAGCGGGGCTCTCGAAGACCTCGTCGGTGACCTCCTGCTCGGTGATGCCGAACTGCTCGCACTTCTCGGCGCCAATCGTGGTGTTGGTGTCGTGGAAGCTGGGCAGGCAGTGCAGGAAGATGGCACCCGGGTTGGCCATAGCCATGACCTCGGAGGTAACGCGATACGGGGTGAGCTGAGCGATGCGCTCGGCCCAGACCTCGTCGGGCTCGCCCATGGAGACCCACACATCGGTGTAGATAACGTCGGCACCGGTGACGCCGTCCTTGACGTCGGTGGTCAGCTTGATGGTGCAGCCGTTGGCCTCGGCGATGGGCTTGCAGGCCTCGATGACGTCGTCGGCGGGCATGCACTCCTCGGGGCCGCAGGCCACGAAGTTCATGCCGAGCTTGGAGCAGACAACCATGAGGGAGCGAGCGACATTGTTCTTGCAGTCGCCCATGAAGACGAGGGTCTTGCCCTTGATGTCGTAGTTGAAGTTCTCCTGGACGGTCAGGATGTCGGCGAGCATCTGGGTGGGGTGCCACTCGGTGGTCAGGCCGTTCCACACGGGCACGCCGGACTTGGCAGCGAGCTCCTCGACGTCGTCCTGGGCAAAGCCACGGAACTCGATGCCGTCATACATACGGCCGAGAACGCGGGCGGTGTCCTCGATGGACTCCTTCTTGCCCATCTGCGACGAACCGGGATCGAGGTAGGTGACGCCCATGCCCAGATCCA
>CATZTY010000252.1 GCA_958424475.1 uncultured Collinsella sp. | reverse complement strand
CGGCCCTCCCGGCCCAGCTCACGCTAGCATCACGCGCTAGTAGTTCACCACCTGCTCCTCAAAGTACGCCTTCGGGTGGTTACAAACCGGGCACACCTCGGGCGCCTCGGCACCAACATGCAAGTGCCCGCAGTTCAGGCACTTCCATACCTTCACGCCCTCGCGCTCAAACACCTCGCCCGACTCAATGCGCTCAACAAGCTTGTTGTAGCGCTCCTCGTGAGCCTTCTCGACAGCACCGACGCCACGGAACTTTGCGGCAATCTCGGTAAAGCCCTCCTCCTCGGCGGTCTTGGCGAACTCGTCGTACATCGTGGTCCACTCGTAGTTCTCGCCCGCAGCGGCATCACGCAAGTTGTCCAGGGTGTCGGGAACGGCGCCGTCGTGCAGATACTTAAACCACAGCTTGGCGTGCTCGGACTCGTTGCCTGCGGTCTCGGCAAAGATATTCGAGATCTGAACGTAGCCATCCTTCTTGGCCTTAGATGCGTAGTAGCGATACTTGGTATGCGCCTGGGACTCACCGGCAAAAGCGGTCTCGAGGTTCTTCTTGGTTTGAGAGTTCTCAAAATCCATAGGTGTACTTCCCTTCAACATGCCGCCCGTAGGCTTCGAGCGGCCTTGTCTTTAGGATGCCCTCAAGCCGAGAATTTAAACCTTACAATCCTCTTCTTCAGATTCGGGTTGGCTACACGCTTAGCCATCGGTCACCCTCGGAGCGGCAAAAGCCCTCGCGCTCCAAGTCGGCCAAAATGTCTGCGACAAGATCGTGATCGACCGGCTCGCGACCTGCCGCCGCCTCCATTTCGTTGACGCCCGCCACGGCCTCGGCGAGTGTAATGCCCGCCGGCCGCCCATCGCGCGCAGCCAGCAGCATGCGCACAATATGGGCGCGCTTTTGACGGCGCGAGCCCTCAAACTTAGACTGACGGCTATAGCTCGCCGAACGCCTGGACGGATTGGGCAGCGTCTTCTTAAGATACGCGCCATAATCCAGCAGCGCGTAATACCATGCGCGCGGCGTGTCGGCATCGTCTTGAGGCACGGCAAAGGGCGCAATCTCATCCGCCGCCGCACCAGGGGCCGCCGGACAGGCGGCTTGAATCAGCGGCACCAGCTCGCGATCGGGAACGGCCGGCACATCGGGAAAGAAATGATGCAAAAAGACCGTGCGCACGTTGGTCTCCAGATACACGCCCGGAAGATCGAATGCAAACGAACGGATGCCCTGCGCCGTTGCCGGGCCAATGCCGGGCAACGCGACCAGATCGTGCGTCTCACGCGGAAACTCCCCATCCCAGTCCTCCACAACGCACTGTGCGGCCCTGTGAAGCGCCAGGGCGCGGCGATTGTAGCCCATCCCCTGCCACGCATCCAAGACATCGGAAGGGGCGGCCTGAGCAAGCGCCCGGACAGTCGGAAAGCGATCGAGCCACGCCGGCATGCGCGTCTCCACGCGCGGCACCTGCGTCTGCTGCAGCATGACCTCGGAAAGCCAGATGATATACGGGTCGCGCGTGCGGCGCCACGGAAGGTCGCGATAACGCAGGACCCCTTCCGAACGAATCATCGAACGAAAGGGGTCCTGAATCATGACAATGCTCCTTATGCGGCGCTATTCCTCCCGGCAAGCATACGCGCAAGCGGCGTACTCGGGAAACGCATCGCGGTCGGCGAACTTGGGATCGACAGCCGGAAACTGGCGATGGGCGACGATATCGCCGAGCGAAACGGAATCGAGATAGTCGCGCATCAGCGCCTGGGCTCCGGCCCACAGGGGATGATAGCAGCACGTGCCCATGCGCGCACAGTCGCCATCGGGCGCGGTGCAATCGTTCATAACCATGGGGCCCTGAACGGCCTCTACGACCTGACGGATCGTGACATCGTCGGGGCTCACCTTAAGGCGCATGCCGCCATGAACACCACGCAGGCTCTCCACAATGCCGGCCTGAACCAAGCCGTGCTGAATCGAACGGGCAAACGAATACGGAACATTGACCTCTTCGGCAGCAGTGCGAACAGAAAGCAACCGCTCCGGCTCCTCGGCAAGCATCGCAAGCATGCGAAGGGCATAATCAGTCTTCCTCGATATGTCCATGTTTCCCCTTTCAAGGAATACGAACAGCTCGAACGAGCTCAGGGGCCGAGCTTGTGTCGAGACGCCAAATGACCGCCTGAACAACCAAATTATAAAATGGGTGTTCACTGAATGCCGCACTTGAAGACTAGCTGAATCAGGTACGGCCTAAAGTGCAATTTAGTATAACCGAACCCCCTGCTTCATTGAACAGATGTTGCGCAACAAACCCCCTGTTTGAACACATATATCAGTAGAGACTGGCTCGCTCGTTGCAAATGCGGTGATTTGGATAAAGAGACATATAAGATCGAGGGCCTATTAAACGCAAAAAGCCACGTCCGAAGACGTGGCTTTAATTGCGTTGGCGGGAAGTACGGGGCTCGAACCCGCGACCTCCGACGTGACAGGCCGGCGCTCTAACCAAACTGAGCTAACTCCCCAGGCAGTCGTTCGCGTTTGTTTCCGCTCGCGTGCGCTGCGGGGATTAG
>CATZTY010000251.1 GCA_958424475.1 uncultured Collinsella sp. | reverse complement strand
CCGTGGTGCAGCAGGCCTTCGACCGCTACATGGAGATGCGCCATGAGCTCGGTCGCGACGCCAAGCCCGTCTGCCTCATGGACATGGGCACCATCGGCGCCAAGTACCTCAAGAAGACCGGCGTCATGACCGATGTCGACGAGTCCGAGGAGATCAACGCCTGCACCGTCAAGGTGAAGGTCGATGTCGACGGCGAGGACCAGGACTGGCTGTTCCTGTTTAAGAACGAGACCCACAACCACCCGACCGAGATCGAGCCCTTCGGCGGTGCCGCCACCTGCGTGGGCGGCGCCATCCGCGACCCGCTCTCGGGCCGCAGCTACGTGTACCAGGCCATGCGTGTCACCGGCGCCGGTGACCCCACCGTCCCGGTTTCCGAGACGCTCGAGGGCAAGCTGCCGCAGCGCAAGCTCGTGACCACTGCCGCCGCCGGCTACTCCAGCTACGGCAACCAGATCGGCCTTGCCACCGGTCAGGTCAACGAACTCTATCACCCCGGTTACGTGGCCAAGCGCATGGAGGTTGGCGCCGTCGTGGGCGCTACCCCGGCAAACCACGTCCGCCGCGAGTGCCCCGCCCCCACCGACAAGATCATCCTGCTGGGCGGCCGCACCGGCCGCGATGGCATCGGTGGCGCCACCGGCTCCTCCAAGACCCAGAACACCGAGTCCATCGAGACCTCGGGTGCCGAGGTCCAGAAGGGCAACGCCCCGGTCGAGCGCAAGCTGCAGCGCCTGTTCCGCCGCGGCGACGCCTGCCGTCTGATCAAGCGCTGCAACGACTTTGGCGCCGGCGGCGTCTCGGTCGCCGTGGGCGAGCTTGCCGACGGCCTGTATGTCGACTTGGACACCGTGACCAAGAAGTACGACGGCCTGGACGGCACCGAGCTCGCCATCTCCGAGTCCCAGGAGCGTATGGCCTGCGCCGTCGCCGACGGTGACGTCGAGGAGTTCATGGGCTACGCCGCCGAGGAGAACCTCGAGGCGACCGTTATCGCCGAGGTTACCGCCGAGCCGCGCATGCGCATGGCCTGGAACGGTGTCGCCATCGTCGATCTGTCCCGCGAGTTCCTCAACTCCAACGGCGCGCCCAAGCACCAGGTCGCCCACGTGTGCGCCCGCAGCGTGTGGCAGCCCAGCTGGACCGGCACCACGCTTGCCGAGCGCATGACCTCGCTTGTCACCGACCTCAACGTTGCCTCCAACAAGGGCCTTTCCGAGCGCTTCGACTCCACCATCGGTGCCGCAACCGTGCTTATGCCTTTTGGCGGCAAGACGCAGCTTACCCCGAGCTCGGCCATGGTCGCCAAATTCCCCGTGGACGGCGAGACCACCACGGCGAGCGCTATGGCATGGGGCTTCAACCCCTACCTGATGGAGGCCGACCAGTTTGCGGGCGCCTACCTGTCCGTGGTCGAGTCCATCGCCAAGCTCGTTGCCGCCGGCTTTGAGCACAAGCGCGCCTACCTCTCCTTCCAGGAGTACTTCGAGCGCCTGCGCACCGAGGCCGAGCGCTGGGGCAAGCCCATGGCTGCCGTCCTGGGTGCCCTCATGGCCCAGGTCGACCTGGGTGCCGGCGCCATCGGCGGCAAGGACTCCATGAGCGGTTCGTTTGAGGACGAGGCCGGCGAGCTCAACGTTCCGCCGACCCTGATCAGCTTCGCTGTGGCCGTGGGCCGCGCGGCGCGCGCCGTCTCCCCTGAGTTCAAGGGCCTGACGCACCGCGTCGTCCGCATCGCCCCCGCCACCTACGGCGAGGACTACCGCCCCGACGCCCAGCAGTTGCTCGCCGCGTTTGACGCCGTCGAGGCGCTCACTGCTACCGGCAACGCCCTGGCCATATCCACGCCCGGCTACGGCTGCGGCGCCGAGAGCCTCTTTAAGATGTGCGTCGGTAACCAGATCGGTATCGAGCTTGCCGAGGATGTAGACGTGGAGAGCCTCTTCACCCCGCTCTACGGCAGTTTTATCGTCGAGCTCGCCGAGGACGCCGAGCTGCCCGAGGTCGCCGACGGCGTTGTCGTCGAGCCCCTGGGCACCACCGTCGAGGGCTATGTCATCGACACCGGCTCCGAGGTCATCGAGCTCGCCGAGCTCCAGGAGGCCTGGGAGAGCGGCATCGAGGGCGTCTTCGCCTACCGCAGCGCCGGCGAGACCCCCGAGGTCGAGACCATCGACTTCCGCGCCAAGGATATCCACGTGTACGGCGGCGCCAAGATCGCCCGCCCGCGCGTGATCATCCCCGTGTTCCCCGGCACCAACTGCGAGTACGACAGCGCCCGCGCCTTCCGTGCCGCCGGTGCCGAGGCCGACACCTTCGTGATCAACAACCTCACGCCCGAGGCCGTCGCCGAGAGCACCCACGAGCTTGCCCGCCGCATCCGTGCAAGCCAGATCGTTATGATCCCCGGCGGCTTCTCGGGCGGCGACGAGCCCGACGGCTCTGCCAAGTTCATCACGGCGTTCTTCCGCGCTCCCGAGGTCACCGAGGCAGTCCGCGACCTGCTCAAGGCCCGCGATGGCCTGATGCTGGGCATCTGCAACGGCTTCCAGGCCCTGATCAAGCTCGGCCT
>CATZTY010000250.1 GCA_958424475.1 uncultured Collinsella sp. | reverse complement strand
TGCTCAAGGAATCCTTCACCTTGGCGAGCTCAAGCGCGGCGTTATCAGCCACACGCTGCACATCGCGCTGCTCACGCGTAAGCTGCGAAATCTGATTGTCGAGCGCCACGCGCCGCTCGTGGAGCTCAGCGGCGGCAGGACCAGCGGCGTCAACGTCCTCCTGGGCCTGCATATGCGCACCGGTCACTTCCTCAAGCTGCGCACGCGCGTCCTCGAGCTCCTCGACCACGCGACGACGCTGATGCTCGGAGCTCGAAATCTGACCGCGCATGTCAGACAGGCGCGACACCATGTTGTGGCCCTTTTCCTCGAGCAGGCGCATGTCGGAGTTAATGCGGCCGACCACATCTTGCATATGACGGCGTTGCTCGCCCAGGTCGCCCACAAACAGGCCCTTTTCCTCAAGCATAACCTGGAGCTTCTCGAGCTCGCGCTCCTTTTCGCTCATGCGGTACTGCGCAAGCTCCAGCTCGGCAGCACCTTCCTTGGAGCGGCTCTCCAGGTCGTTCCACTGCGACTGCAGCGAACGAAGCTCATCGACAGCCAGCATCTGCGTAAGCTCGTTCGCGCGCGAGGACAGCTCTTTGTACTTGCGCGCGCGATCGACCTGACGCTCCAGCGGTCGCAGCTGACGGGCGATTTCCTTATTGATGTCGCGGGCACGCGTCAGGTGCTCGTCCATCGACTTAATCTTTTTGAGCGCACGCTCCTTGCGGCGCTTGTGCTTGGAAATGCCGGCGGCCTCCTCGATGAGGGCGCGACGCTCCTCGGGGCGGCTCTGCAAAATGGCGTCGAGCTTGCCCTGGCTGATGATGGAATGCGTATCCTTGCCCAGGCCCGAATCGTGCAGGATGTCCTGAATGTCCATCAGGCGGCACGGACTCGAGTTGATGAGGTACTCGCTTTCGCCCGAGCGATACATGCGACGGGTGATGGCGACCTCGTCAAAATCGACGGGCAGCATATGGTCCGAGTTATCGAGCACCAGCGTGACCTCGGCGACACCCACCGGCCTGCGCGCTGATGAGCCCGAGAAGATGACATCCTCCATGGCCTGGCCGCGCAGCTGCTTGGCGCTCTGCTCGCCCAGGACCCACAGAATCGAGTCAGAGATGTTCGATTTTCCCGAGCCGTTTGGACCGACGATGACGGTCAGGCCCGGCTCAAACGTCATATGGGCGCGGTCGGCAAACGACTTGAACCCTTTGAGCGTGAGGGACTTGAGATACACGGTTCCTCGCTTACACGTGCTTCTTGTTCAGAATCACGCCGTTGGTGGTGTAACCCATGCGGTCGAGCGCTTCGAGCGCGGCAGCTCCCTCGGCTTCCTTCTTTGAGGAGCCGGAGCCGCGACCCTGGCGAATACCATCGATCAAAACCACAGCGGTAAAGGTGGGCGCATGCGCCGGGCCCTCGGAGCCAACGAGCTTGTACGCCGGAGGTTCGTGACCGTCGGCTTGCACGCACTCCTGCAAAAACGACTTGGGGTTCGCAGGATGCTCGGCACGCTCGGAAGCCAAATGCGGCTTAAGCGTACGGTGAATGAACTCCGCCGCAACGTCCCAGCCGGCATCCAGGTACAGCGCGCCCACGAGCGACTCATAGACGTTCTCGAGGGCCGAATGCAGGCCGCGCGCACCGGTACCGGTCTCGGAGGCACCAAAGATGATGATGTCGTCGATGCCCAGCTCGTGAGAAACCTCGGACAGCGTAGCGCCCGAGACAAGCGACACCTTCAAGCGCGTGAGCTTGCCCTCGTCAAACTCCGGATAGGACTCAAACAGGGAGCGTGCGACCACAGCGCCCAAAATGGAATCGCCCAAGAACTCAAGGCGCTCATAGCTGGCAGAAACCGGCTGGCCCTCGACTGCCGAGGGATGCGTAAGCGCCGCGCGCAGCAGCACCTTATTGTTGAACTCGTGGCCCAGGATTTCCTGGGCGCGCGTAAGTCGGTCGGATAAAGCCAAGACTTAAGCCTCCTTGGCAGCTTCGATAGCGTCGACGGCGTCGGCGACAGAGTTGAGCGAGAGCAGGGTCTCGTCATCGATCTCGAGGTTGAACTCGTCCTCGATAGCCGTAACCAGCTGCAGGCGCTCGAGCGAGTTGGCATCGAGGTCGTCAAAGGTGGTCTCCTCGCTAATTTCGGCAACATCGACGCCCAGAACGTCAGCAGCGACCTCGGCGATCTTGTCGAAGATTTCGGAGCGGTCCATAGCGCTTCCTCTCATAGTGCATGAATACCAAAAGAATGGTACCGCCCGGGCGGTACCAAGACACGGTTCTGATTCTACCCCACGACGTGCACCGCGAAGCACATAACAGCGCTCTAACTCGCTCTTATAAAACGATACCGTCCATAGAGTTGGCGACATTCTCGACCAGCCCGGCGCGCACGGCTTCGGCCGCCGCGAGCGTACCGTTTTTGACAGCCTCGACCGAGGTGGCACCATGGCCGATCAGGACCACGCCGCGCAGGCCCAAAAGAATCGCGCCGCCCTTGGCGTCGCCCGAAAGTTTGGCTTTAATCTCGCGCATCTGCTTTTTGATGACCTCGTCGGTCGTGGCGAGCGTTTCCAGCTTGA
>CATZTY010000249.1 GCA_958424475.1 uncultured Collinsella sp. | reverse complement strand
GGCCTCAATGTCGGGTCGCACTGTGGAGTCGCCAAAGGCAAGGTCGAAGATACAGCTGGAGCACACGATGGGCACCTGAGTGGGGCCGACGGGCAGACCGATGCCGCGGCTCTCGAGTTCGCGAGCGACGCCGCTTGCAGCCTCGAGGCCAAAGGCCGATCCGCCCGAAAGGCAGACGGCGTGGACCTTGTCGACGGTGTTCTCAGGTCGCAGCAGGTCGGTTTCGCGCGAAGCGGGAGCACCGCCGCGAACGTCAACACCGCCGGTGGCGCCCTCGGGTGCCACGATTACGGTGCAACCGGTGCCGGCCTCCTCGTCCGTATAGTTGCCATAGCAAAAGCCATCGACATCGCAGACGTCAATGGCCTCGAGCAGTGTATCCATGTTTAACTCCTATCGGTTTTCCGCCGCGCCTTGTGCCCGGTCGGGATCCGTACGGTACGCCAAAATTGTAGGCGCTGGGGGACACCCGGCGCCAGATGCAATTACGAGAGTTTTTGAATGGCACGTGCGACGCGGGCGATGGGTAGGCCCACCACGTTATAGAAGTCGCCCGAAATATCGTGCACGAGCATGCGGCCGCCTGTGCCCTGGATGCCGTAGGCGCCTGCCTTATCCATGGGCTCACCAGAGGTGACGTAGTGCTCGATCTGCCCGTCGGTAAGCTCATAGAACGTCACGCCGGTCACATCGACAAACGACAGGCTCTCGGCGGCATGCGGGGCGGCAGTATCGCCTGCCTTAACGATGCAGACGCCGGTTGCGACCTGGTGCGTGCGGCCCGAAAGCTCACGGAGCATGGTGCGCGCCTCGTCCTCGGTTGCCGGCTTGCCCAGAATCTTGCCGTCAAAGGTGACGATGGTGTCGGCCGCGACCGTCAGCTCATTGGGCTCGGCATACTCGGCAGCAACGGCAGCCGCCTTGGCGCGTGCCAAGCGCTCGACAAGTGTGAGCGGGGCCTCGCCGTCGAAGGGAGTCTCGTCGATTTCTGCGGGAATCACGCGAATGTCATACCCTGCCTCGCGCATCAACTCGATGCGGCGCGGTGATTGCGAAGCCAAAATCATAGTTGGATGCCCTCGGCGACCTTCTCGACAGCCTTGTCGCCGGCGAGCGTGCGCAGCAGTTCAAGCGCAAAGGGGAGCGACTGGGCCATGCCGCTGGCGGTGATGATGTTGCCGTCTTGCGTAACCTTCTCGCCGGTATAGGCGCCCTCGGGGAAGCTTTTCTCAAAGCCAGGGAAGCACGTGGCATGGTGCCCCTCGAGCAGGTCGAGCTCGCCCAGGATAAACGGGGCGGCGCAGATGGCGGCGACGTGCTTGGTCGCGGCGAACTCGCAGACCACGTCGCAGACGCGCTGATCTGCGCGCAAGTTGGTGGCACCGGGCAGGCCGCCGGGCAGCACGACGCAGTCGTACTCGTCAAAGTTGATCTCATCAAAGAGTGCATCGCAGGTCACGGGGATCTGCAGCGAGCTTACGACCTCACGCGTGGGCATAATCGAGACGAGCGTGGCACGCACGCCGCCGCGACGCATGACATCGACCATGGTCAAGCATTCAATAGTTTCAAAGCCATCGGCGGCGAGAACGGCAACGCTGGGCATGAGGGTTCCTTTCATAGGCGGCATACAATTAGCCGTCTTATACCCCGAAGACCTCCGCTTGCCACGCTCGATTTCCCAATGATTTTTCTGAGCAATGATTAAGTGGCTAGTTGCGCTTGAGGTGGACGACGGTCTCGCAGTGGAAGGTTTGTGGGAACAGATCGACTGGCGTGATCTTTACGGGGGAGAAGGTGCCTTCTTCGACAAAGCGTTTGAGATCGCGCGCCAGGGTGGCCGGGTCGCAGCTCACGTAGGCGACATCGCGGGCACTCGTGCTGGCGATAAGGTCGATCGCCTCGGGGGCGAGGCCTGCGCGCGGCGGGTCGACCACCAAGATGTCGGCATCCTGGTCGGGGAACTCGCGCACCGCGTCTCCGCCGATGACGTCGACGTTATCAAGCTTGTTGATTTCCAGGTTACGGCGTAGATCGCGCACGGCGGGGCCGTAGGCCTCGACGGCAGCGACAAAGTCGCAGCGGCGGGCGAGCGGCAGGGTAAAGGTGCCGGCACCGCAGTACAGGTCCACGGCAAGCTCGTCTTCCTGCGGGTCGAGCGCTTCCATGACAAGCTCGATCAAAATCTCGGCACCCTTGGTGTTGACCTGGAAAAAAGACGGGGCAGACAAGCGCATCTGACCCTCGGCGATATTCTCGGTCCATGAGCCCTCTCCGGCGAGCATTTCGACCTTGGAGACACGGCGGGCCTTCTTTTCGCCCTTGCTCATCACGCGCACGATGCTCGTGGGATGAGCGGCGTCCGCCAGCACGCGGGAGACCTGCGAGCGCGGAAAAGAGCCTGTGGGCGTCCAGAGTGCGACCTCGAGTGCCTTGGTGCGGCGCGATGCGCGAATGCCCACGCGTTCGAGCCCCAAGTCATGGCTGCCGCTTAGATAGTTGAGTGCGCCGACGACCGATTTGAGTGCCTTGGGGAAGCGTTTGTCGAACAACGGGCACGAATCGACGGTCACGATCTTGCGAGGATCG
>CATZTY010000248.1 GCA_958424475.1 uncultured Collinsella sp. | reverse complement strand
GACCGGGATGAACTCGGCGGCTTGGCGGTTACCCAGGGTGATGGTGCCGGTCTTGTCGAGCATGAGGATGTCGACGTCGCCGGCGGCCTCGATGGCGCGGCCGGACATGGCCAGCACGTTGGCCTCGTTCAGACGGCTCATGCCGGCGATGCCGATGGCGGAAAGAAGGGCGCCGATGGTAGTAGGAGCCAGGCACACGAGCAGCGCCACGAGCGTGGTCACGGCCGTGGGGTTGTCCATGTCGTTAAGACCGACCGAGAAGCAGGAGTAACAATACAGGGCCAGCGTGACCAGGATAAAGACGATGGAGAGGGCCACCAGGAAGATCTCCAGAGCGATCTCGTTAGGGGTCTTCTTGCGCGCGGCACCCTCGACCATCGCGATCATCTTGTCCAGGAAGCTCTGGCCGGGCTCACTGGAGATCTTGACGATGATCCAGTCGGACAGCACCGTGGTACCGCCGGTAACGGCAGAGCGGTCGCCGCCGGCCTCGCGGACCACGGGGGCGGACTCGCCGGTGATGGCGGACTCGTCAACGGAAGCAGCGCCCTCGATGACGTCGCCGTCGCCGGGAATCTGCTCGCCGGCGCGTACGATCACCAGGTCGCCGCGCGTGAGCTCGGTGCCGGGAACGACGGTGAAGTGCTCCTTGTCCTCAACGGACTCGATGCGATGGGCCTCGACATCCTTCTTGGCCGCACGCAGGGAATCGGCCTGGGCTTTACCGCGGCCCTCGGCAAGCGCCTCGGCGAAGTTCGAGAACAGGTCGGTAAGCCACAGGATGACCGCGATGGCGACCACATAGTAGGTGGGCACACCCGCGTCCTGCACACCGAAAATGGAAGCGACGGCCAGGACGGAGGTCATGACGGCGGAAAGCCACACCAGGAACATGACCGGGTTTTGAATCTGGACGCGAGGATCCAGCTTGGCAAACGAGTCGCGGACCGCGCGGCCCATCATGTCTTTTTGCATAGTCATAAATCTGCGCCCTCCTTTACGCAATCATCTGGAAGAACTCGGCAACGGGGCCAAGCGCCAGGGCCGGGAAGAAGCTCAGGGCACCGATCAGCAAAACGATGAACACGAGCAGGAATACGAACATGCCGTTAGTGGTAGACAGGGTACCGGCGCTCTCGGCGACCTTGCCCTTCTTGGCCAGCGAGCCGGCGATAGCCAGCGTACCGATGATAGGCATGAAGCGGGCGAACAGCATCTCGAGGCCGAGCATGACGTTGATCCAGGGAATGTTGCAGTTCATGCCTGCAAACGCCGAGCCGTTGTTGCCGCCGCATGAGGTGAAGGCATACAGCGCCTCGGAGAAGCCGTGCGCGCCACCATTGTTGAGCTGGTCGGCAAGACCGGGCACCATGCAGGCGATGGCCGAGCACACCAGAATGGCAAACGGAGTTGCCAAGCACAGGACAACTGCCCAGCGCATCTCGCCCGGCTCGATCTTCTTGCCCAGGAACTCAGGCGTGCGTCCAACCATGAGGCCGGCGATGAACACTGTGAGGATGGCGAAGCCGATCATGCCGTACAGGCCGCAGCCCACGCCGCCGAAGACGACCTCGCCCAGAGCAATCTGGAGCATCTGGACAAAACCGCCCAGCGGGGTGTAGGAGTCGTGCATGGAGTTAACCGAGCCGTTGGAAGCAGCCGTCGTGAAAGCGGACCAGGTAGAAGAGGAGGCGATACCGAAACGGCTCTCCTTGCCCTCCATGTTGCCGCCGGCCTGGCCGTCGGTCATCTCGATATTGACCGCTCCGCCATCGGCCAGCTGCGGGGTGCCCGCATGCTCGTTGACGGCGATGATGCCGGTGAAGATCACCAGCAGGATGAACATGGCGGCAAAGATGGCCTTGCCCTGCTTGGTGTTCTTGACGCCGATACCGAAGGCGAAGCAACAGGCGGCCGGGATCAGCAGCAGGCTGGTCATCTCGATGATGTTGGTGAAGGCACTGGGGTTCTCATACGGATGGGCGGAGTTCACGCCGAAGAAGCCGCCGCCGTTGGTGCCGGACTGCTTGATGGCGACCTGAGGAGCCGCGGGACCCTGGGGCAGGAACTGCTCGGTGACCACGCGCGCGCCCTCGACAACCTTGCCGTCGACCTTGACCGTGTCGCCCTCAATCTGGGCGCCGTCGATGACGCTCCAGCCGCCGTCTGCATTAGGCTGAACAGCGACGGGTTCTACGAGCTCAGCCTTCTGAGCCGGCTGGAAGTTGGAGATGACGCCACCGGCAGCCAGGCAGATGCCGAACACGAGGTTCAGCGGGATGAGCACATACAGGACGGTGCGGGTGAGGTCGACCCAGAAGGAACCCAGACCCTGCTCCTTGACCTGACGGAAGCCGCGGATCAGCGCGAACATGACCGCGATACCGGTGCCAGCGGAAACGAAGTTCTGCACAGTGAGACCCATGAACTGCACAAGGTAGGACAGGGTGGTCTCACCGGAGTAGGACTGCCAGTTGGTGTTGGTTATGAAGGAAGCAGCCGTATTGAACGACAGGTCCCATGACACACCCGGCAGGTGCTGGGGATTGCCTGGCAAGAAGGACTGAAGCGCCTGGAGTGCCACAAGAGTCACGAGGCCGATCCCCGAAAAGAC
>CATZTY010000247.1 GCA_958424475.1 uncultured Collinsella sp. | reverse complement strand
CCAAAGACGTCGCCAGGATGCTCGGCAAAAAACGCCTGCATATCGGCAGCGGTGATGACGGCACCGGCCTGCTCGTCGGGCAGTGCAGGCACGCACGAAGGCATCATGTACTTGATGGAGATGGGCGCGCGACAACCGTCCTCAATCATAAAGCGCAGGCCGTCTAGGCCGGAAACGTTAGCGATCTCGTGGCTGTCGGCAATAGCGGTGGTGGTGCCACGCGTCGCCGCCATGCGCGCATACTCGGCGGGACGGATGTTCGAGGACTCGATATGCAGATGTCCGTCGATAAAGCCAGGGGCGAGATAGCGACCCTGGCAGTCGATGACCTCAGTTGCCTCGTAGGTGCCAGCAGCATCGTCGCGACCATCGTAGAGCACGCCGACGATCACACCGTCCTTGACGGCAACGCTACCGGGTGCCACACGCTGGCCATACACGTCGACGATCTGCGCATTGGTAAACAGCGTGTCGACGGGCACGCGCCCCTCGGCAGCATCGATCACAGACCTCATGACCTCAACGGACATACATACTCCTTTAACCGTAGAAAACGCTGCGGGGCGGACAAACCTTCACCGCAACAAGCCAATAGCAATTGTATGCCCAAACGATGGGTCAACAATACGCCTCTCCGCTTAACGGCACACGCCGCTTGACGCAATGGGAACTGCCGCTGAGCACCAATGACTACTCGACGACTACTAACTGCCGTCCCGACAACAAAAACGCCGATGTTTTGGCAACGACAGCGAGCGGGCCGCATTTGAGACAAGGTGACGTGAAACGAAAGGGCGCTGACCTTCTGGTCGCGCCCTTGAAGTTGAACGTCACCTTGTCTCAAATGCGGCCCGCGCAGCGTCGGCCGGTCCGCCGTTCGTTAGAACGGCGGAACTAAATCAACTTGAAGCCCTTGCGCTTGCCAACGGAGAGGGTGTCGCCCAGCTTGAGGGCGCTGGGATCGATGTTATAGCTCTTGGGAGCCACGGCCTTGCCATTGATCTTGACGCCGCCGCCGTCGATGTCGCGACGGGCCTGGCCGGCGCTCGCCGAAAGACCCAAATCCTTGAGCAGGCCGGCAAGGTAAATCTGGCCCTCGTCGTTAACAGCCAGCTCAACGTGCTTCTCGGGGAAGTCGGCGAGCTGGCCCTCCTTGAACACGCGGTCGAACTCGGCCTGAGCCTCGTCGCCGGCACCGGCGCCGTGGTAGGTGTCGCACAGGTCGCGACCCAGAGCGCGCTTGAGCTCATAGGGATCGGCAGAGCCGTCGGCCAGGGCGGCGTCGATCTTGTCGACCTCTGCCGGGGTGAGCGAGCTCGCCAGACGATAGTACTTGCCGATCATCTCATCAGGGATGGACATGGTCTTGCCGAACATATCCTTGGGCGCGTCGGTCAGGCCGATGTAGTTGCCATAGGACTTGGACATCTTACGAACGCCATCGGTGCCCTCGAGCAGCGGCATGGTGAGCGCGATCTGGGGCTCCATGCCCATCTTCTCCATGAGCTCACGGCCGGCGAGCAGGTTGAAGAGCTGATCGGTGCCGCCCATCTCCACGTCGGCCTTGATCTGCACGGAGTCAAAGGCCTGCATCACGGGATACAGGAACTCGTGCAGGGCGATCGGCGTCTGAGACTGGTAGCGCTTGGTAAAGTCATCGCGCTCAAGGATGCGGGCGACGGTGAACTTGGAGCACACCTGCAGCAGGCCGGCCAGGTCCATCGAAAGGATCCAGTCGCCGTTGTGCACGATGGTGGTCTTCTCGGGATCCAGGATCTTCATGGCCTGGCTCACGTAGGTCTCGGCGTTGGCCTCGATCTGCTCCTGCGAAAGCTGCGGACGCGTGGAGTTCTTGCCCGAGGGATCGCCGATCAGCGCGGTGCCGTTGCCGATGATAAGGGTGACGTTGTGGCCCAGGTCCTGGAACTGGCGCATCTTGCGCAACGGCACGGCATGGCCCAGGTGCAGGTCGGGGCTGGTGGGGTCGACGCCGAGCTTGATGTTGAGGGGCTCGCCCTTCTCAAGCTTCTTGCGAAGGTCGGCCTCGGGAACGATCTGCGCGGCGCCCGAGGTGATGATACGCATTTGCTCGTCAACAGACAGCATTGGGTATCCTCCTTTTGCTATAGCACCCTCACCGGATACGGCGGTGCTGGAAGTCCATAAACTCTCATATGATAACAAACTGACGCGACGCGGCACCTACGACAGGAAAATCCTCGTCCTGCCGCACGCGTCAACGGCGACCGGCAGACGTGTACCGTCACGCTCGACCAGATAGCGTACCTGCCGACGACGCAAGCAGTCGCGGCAACGGACCTGTCCCGTCGCATCGGTAGCGCAGACGCCCTCGGCGGTCAGCAGGCAGTGCTCGCACACCATAAGCTCGGGACGGTCGGCGTCGACCGGACCCCAGACGCCGGGTTCAGCAGCCAGTTCGGCAATACGCTCCGCATCATTGCCGAGCAACTCGGCCGGCAAGTACACCCGCCCCGCACCGAGTTCGCGCAGCCAGGCAAGCGTGGCCCGATTCGCGCAGAACACCGGCGCCGCCACGTCAAACGTCACGCCCAGCTCGCGAGCCATCGCCACCTGCCCCAGGTTGCGGCAGACGAC
>CATZTY010000246.1 GCA_958424475.1 uncultured Collinsella sp. | reverse complement strand
GTGGCGTAATTGCTCCCCTCCAAGATAGAGGTGATGCAATGGTCCATGTCCTTGGCGGCGTTATACGAGGGAATACCGAATGTTATGACTTTATGCATGGCAGGCGATAATCTCATCCGAAAGATCGAGGGCGGAATTGGTCACAGCGTCCATATCGTAGTAACGATACTCGGCCAGACGACCCACCGGGTGGAAGTTCGTCAGGTTCTGGACGCGCTCAAGATAGCGCTCATAGAGCTCACGGTTCTCGGGCTCAAGAATGGCGTAGTACGGCGTCTCACCCGAGCCGGGCGTATAGGCCTTGGAGTATTCCTTCATGATGGTGGTCTTGCCGGGCAGGACCTGGCCAGTCATATTCTTGAACTCAGTGATGCGCGTGTAATCCTCGCTCGTGGTGTAGTTGACGGTGCCCACGGGCTGGAACTGATCCATATCGAGCGTCTCGAACTTCATGTCGAGCGTACGGTACGGCAGGGCGCCCAGGTCGAGATTGAACAGCTCGTCGAGCGGACCGGTGTAGACGATCTCGCCGCCATAGACCTTACCGTCGATCTTGACGGTGGTCTCGTCGATCTCGAAGAGGTCGCGGGCGTCCACGTCGCAGAACACATCAATCAGATCGTGGTCGAGCATATGCTCAAACAGCGCGGTATAGCCGTCCTGCGGCATGCCCTGGAAGGGAGCCTGCGGGAAGTAGCGGTCATCATCGCCCACAAAGACGGGAACACGGCCGGTGATCGAGGGATCAATCTGGTCGGGCGTCTGGCCCCACTGCTTCATGGTGTAATGCAAAAAGACGTTCTCGTAGACGTAATCAGCGACCTCGGCCAAGTCGGGGTCGTTCTTCTTACGCAGCTCCATAATGGGCACCTTGACATCCTTGCCAAAGGTCTCCACGAGCTTCTGATACAGCTCCTCGCCGCGCTCGTCACCAAAGGCGAGCTTGAGACTCGCGTGGTTGAAGGGCACGGGCATAAGGGTGCCGTTGATGTTGGCGAGCACCTTGTGCTGATAATCCGTCCACTTGGTAAAGCGCGACAGGAAATTGTGCACGCGCTCGTTAAAGGTGTGATAGATATGCGGACCGTACTCGTGGATCAGGATTCCGGCCTCGTCAGTGCAGTCATAGGCATTGCCCGCAATGTGGCTACGGCGCTCCAAAACGGCAACACGATAGCCGATGGTCTCGGCAAGACGGCGGGCGCAAACGGCACCGGCATATCCAGCACCGACGACAATCATGTCGTACGCGCCGGCGTTAAAGCCTTCAGGCAGGCCTGAGGTAATCTGCATCGATACTCCTTGTCAAAAGCCACGGGCTCGTTAGCTGGGCTTTTCTCGAACATTCTTCGAGACATATTTATCAGAGCGATTATAGCGCTAATGCGTCCTATAATGAGCTTGCCACACAAGGAAAGCTCAAGCACCGCGGCGTACATAATTGAAAGGTAAACCCGCTAGCAGCGGGTTTATTCGTGAACAGCCGGGCGCCTGGAGCTTAGTGAAACGCTTGTAAGGAGTAACATGAGCGATTTCCTTAACCGTATGAAGTCTGCCGCCAAGGCCGACCTTAAGACGATCGTCCTGCCCGAGGGCGAGGACCCGCGCACCATCGTCGCGGCCACCAAGATCATCGAGGAGGGCCTGGCAAAGATCGTCATCCTGGGCAACCCAGACGAGATCAACGTTCCCGGCGCCACCGTCATCGATCCGCGCAATGCCGAGAAGCACGAGGAGTACGCGCAGAAGTTTGCCGAGCTCCGCGCCAAGAAGGGCGTCACCATCGAGCAGGCTCGCGCCCAGGTGATGGACGCCACCTACTTTGGCACCATGATGGTCAAGATGGGTGACGCCGACGGCCTGGTCTCCGGCGCCTGCCACTCCACCGCCGACACCCTGCGCCCCGCGCTGCAGATCCTTAAGACCGCCCCGGGTACCAAGCTGGTCTCGGCCTTCTTCGTGATGTGCACCGACACCCCGCAGTTCGGCACCGACGGTACGCTGATCTTCGCCGACTGCGGCCTCAACATCAACCCGTCCTCCGACGAGCTCTCCGAGATCGCCATCGCCTCCGCTCACTCCTGGTCCACCTTTATGGGCAGCTTCGAGCCGCACGTGGCCATGCTCTCCTACTCCACCATGGGCTCCGCCGGCGGCGAGGTCGCCAAGAAGGTCCAGGAGGCCGTTAAGTTCTGCAAGGAGAAGGCTCCCGAGCTCGCCATCGATGGCGACCTGCAGCTCGACGCCGCCATCGTTCCCACCGTCGCCCAGCTCAAGGCCCCCGGCTCCTCCGTTGCCGGCAAGGCCAACGTGCTTGTGTTCCCCGATCTCGAGGCCGGCAACATCGGCTACAAGCTGGTCCAGCGCTTCGCCGGCGCCGACGCTTACGGCCCCATCCTGCAGGGCATCGCCAAGCCGGTCAACGACCTTTCGCGCGGCTGCTCTGCCGACGACATCGTGGGTGTCGTAGCCATCACCGCCGTCCAGGCTCAGATGGCTGAGTAGCGTACGCATCGCCCGAAGGCCGTACGGGCTAACCCCTGAAAACGTCCTCGACCAATGAAACGCCCCCGTTCTGCTCCTTCGGAGCTACGAACGGGGGCGTTTCTGGTCTGCGGAGTGTTTTC
>CATZTY010000245.1 GCA_958424475.1 uncultured Collinsella sp. | reverse complement strand
TCCGCGGGCGGTTACTTCCTCTACCGTCGCAATAAGGAGTAACGTCCTAGCTGTGCGGGCGAGGCAGCAATGGCAGCCTCGCCCGCACAGCCCGCTCTTTTGACCGGCGGGAAACCCGCCTGAAATCTTTTCAAAAAAGATTTCCCCGCACACACTTTGCTGTGTTATAGTGCAGCGCAACAGCAACTAGGTGCGACCGCGCCATGGCATCACGAAAGGAGCCACCGACATGAAGAACACGATGAAGTCTCTTAACAACTGGTGGTGGCGTGATGCGAATACGATCGGTCGACAGTGAGTCCCTCACGCCTGTTTTTGCGCTCTAGGTGATTGGAAGGCCTCCGGTTTCGACCGGGGGCCTTTTTCTATCTCGAGCCCGATCGCATTCGCATCACGCGCCTCCGCTTTTCTCTTGCACTCCCATTCCAAAAGGATTTTCACCATGTCTCAGAACACCACCGCCACCCAGCCCCGCACCGTCCAGACCGCCGACCGTGGCAAACTCGATGTCCGCGCCCTCGTCCTGCTTGCCATCCTGCTCGCCGCCGGCTTCATCCTCAACTTCACCGTCGGCAAGGCCATCTCGGGCATCTCGGGCGGCATGATCAGCCCCGAGTTCATCATCTCGGCCTTCTGCCTCACCATCCTGGTCGTTCGCCCCAACATCGGCCAGGCGCTCGTCATCGGCCTCATCTCGGCTGCCGTGATCCAGATCACCACCACTTCGCCGTTCGTCGATTTTGCCGCCGAGGGCATCGCCGCCATGCTCATGGCCGGCATCGTCAACGCCGCCGGCAAGAACGGTCAAATCAAGCCCGCCATCGCCATTGTCGCAACCTTCCTGACCACATTTGCCTCCGGCGTCATCTTCATGGTCATCAAGATGGCCATGCTCGGCGTGGTGGGCGAGCTCGCCGCTGCCATGCTGCCCGTCGTCGCTATGACCGCCGTGTTTAACGCCATTCTGGTCGGCGCCCTCTACCTGCCCATCCAGAAGGCCCTGAAGCTCAACTAACCCGCTCGGCTTTACGAGCCACCCCATCTTGGCGTTAATTCGTCGCTCGCGTACCCAAGTACGCTTCGCTCCTCTTTCGCGCCAACCTGGGGCCCCTCGTAAAGCCGTCTCCGTGCTTCACCACCAAAGACTGTCCCAAACAACGAGCTTTTGGGGACGTTCTTAAACGACTGGTCATTTAAGAACGTCCCCAATGACTATGAAAGGTATCCATGGAAACGATCATCAACGTCGACGATGTCTCGTTCTCCTATGGCACGCAGACCGAGCAGACGCTCAGCCACATTTCGCTCAGCGTGAACAAGGGAGATTTCATCGGCATCATCGGGCCCTCGGGCGCCGGCAAGTCCACGCTTGCCGCCTGCCTGTCAGGTGCCGTGCCCCACCACTACACCGGCACGTTCTTTGGGTCCGTCATGGTTGACGGCCACGACACCTGCGAGGTCTCGCTGACCGACGTGTCGCAAATCGTCGGCAGCGTGCTGCAGGATATCGACACGCAGATGGTCGCTTCGATCGTCGAGGACGAGATGCTCTTTGGCCTCGAGAACTTTGGCGTTCCCCACGACAAGATCGAGCAGCGCTTGAGCGAAACGCTCGAGACCGTCGGCATCAGCGACCAGCGTGACCGCGAGATCGCCACCCTCTCGGGCGGACAGAAGCAAAAGGTGGCCATCGCCGCCATCCTCGCCATGCGTCCGCGCGTCTTGGTTCTCGACGAGCCCACCGCGGCACTCGACCCCGCCAGCTCCACGCTGGTCTTCGAGACGCTGCGTGAGGCAAACCGCACACTTGGAATCACCATCGTCGTCGTTGAGCAAAAGGTCGCCCTACTCTCGGAGTACTGCAACCGCGTGCTCGTGCTCAACCATGGCGAAATCGCGCTGCAGGGCGAGCCACACGAGGTCTTCGCGCATACCGACGAGCTCCGTGCCATCGGCGTCGACTGCCCTCGCGTCACGCGTATCTTCAATAGCCTCGAGGCCGATGGCCTGGTAAGCGGTACCCCCTGCTTGGATGTCGATGAGGCCGAGCGCCTGATTTCGGGCATCGTCGACCCCGCACACGCGGCCATCGAAGCCCAAGCGCCTGCCGGTTCCCCGCATGCGCCGTCGTTGCGCCCTCATGCCAAGGACGCAGAACCCGTACTCACCTTCGACCATGTTGAGTTTGCCTATCCCAATGGCGGCGCCGCCGTACACGACCTTAGCCTGACGCTCTATCCCGGCGAGCTCGTGGGCATCGTCGGCCAGAACGGTGCCGGCAAGACCACGCTCACCAAGCTGCTCACGGGTCTGCTCAAGCCCGCCTCGGGCAGCGTGCGCGTCACGGGACTGGATACTGCAACCGTCCCCACGAGCCGCATTGCCCGCGAGGTCGCAACCCTCTTCCAAAACCCCGACCGCCAGATCTGCAAGGACACCGTGCTCGACGAGGTCGCCTTTGGCCTGGAGCTTGCCGGCATCGACCGTGCCGAGGCGCTGCGTCGCGCCCAGCTCGTCATCGACCGCTTTGGCTTGCCGGCCGACGAGGCGCCCTTCTCGCCCTCGCGCGGTCAGCGACAAATGGTGGCGCTTGCCTCCGTCGTAGTGGTTGAGCCCAAGATCGTCGTGCTCGACGAGCCCAC
>CATZTY010000244.1 GCA_958424475.1 uncultured Collinsella sp. | reverse complement strand
AAGGATGGGAAAGTTGACGCAGGCACAGGGGCTATTTTGTGCTAATGAGACCCAAAAGTGGTGACTTAGGGGAATCTTTTACGCGACGTTTTCGACCAGCTCGGCGACGATGGCGTCAAAGGCGGCAACCGGATCGTCGGCACCGGTGATGGGACGGCCCACCACAATGTGGCTTGCGCCACGCTCGATAGCCTGGGAAGGCGTCGCCACGCGGGATTGGTCGCCTAAGGCGGCACCCACCGGACGCACACCCGGAGTCACGATCAGGGCATCAGGACCCAGCAGCTCACGCATGTCGTGAGCCTCCATCGGCGAGCACACGATGCCATCGATGCCGTTGGCCTGAGCGAGCTTTGCCAGGCGGGCGGCCTCCTCGGCCACCGGCGATTCGACGCCAATCTCGCTCAAGGCATCCTGATTCATGCTCGTGAGCACGGTGATGGCGACGAGCTTGGCGCGGTCCTCGCGCGCTTCCTCGGCACCCTCGCGGCAGGCAGCGAGCATGGCGCCCGAACCCAAGCCGTGAACCGAGAGCAGGTCGGCACCGGCAAGCGAGGCCGAGCGGGCGGCACCGCGAACCTGATGCGGAATATCATGGAACTTAAGGTCAAGGAAGACCTTAAAGCCCAGGTCCTTAAAGGTCTTGACGATCTCGGGGCCCTCAGCGTAATAGAGCGTCATGCCAACCTTGAGCCAGGCGGCATGGCCCGAAAGCTCGTGGGCGAGCTCGAGCGCACGCTCACGATCGCAGTCGAGGGCGACGATTACGCGGTCGCGGGCATCGGTCTCTAGCATTCGAAAGCACCTACCAGCTCGTTGATGTCCTTTACGCCCTGGGACTCGGCCCAGGCCTCGAGCTCATGCGCGATCTTGAGCGAAGCGCACGGATCGACGAAGTTGGCCATGCCGACCGACACGCAGGTGGCACCGGCCAGGATAAACTCAGCCGCATCCTCGCCGGTCATGACACCGCCGACACCGTTGATGGGGATATCGACGGCCTGGGCAACCTCCCAGACCATGCGCACGGCGATGTGGTGGCACAGCGGGCCCGAAAGGCCGCCCTTGGGCTTGGCCACGCGGGACTTGCGGGTATGGACGTCGATAGCCATGCCCTGAATGGAGTTGATGACAGAAGGGCCGTCGGCGCCGGCAGCCTCGAGGGCCTTGGCGATCTCGGCGACGTTGACCGGCGCCATCTTCACGAACAGCGGCTTATCGGTCACCTTGCGGCAGGCAGCCATAACGGAAGAGGCGCCCTCGGGCGTGGAGCCCATGGCGGCACCACCGGCGGCGATATTGGGGCAGCTCACGTTGATCTCGTAGCCTGCAGCCCAGGGGCACAGCTCGACATACATCTCGAGTGCGCGGACAAACTCGTCAACGGAGTGGCCGGCAACCTGACAGATGACCTGGCAGCCGTCCTTGGACAGCTGTTCGAGCCACGGACCGGACTCGCGAGCAAAGGCGGCCACGCCGGGGTTCTGAAGGCCCACGGAGTTGATCATACCGCCGGGGATCTCGGCCATGCGGGGCGCGGGGTTGCCGGGCCAGGGCTCGGCAGCGCAACCCTTGGTGGTGATGGCGCCCAGCTGGGAAACATCAAAGAAGTTCTGGAACTGCCAACCGTAGCCAAAGGTACCGGCTGCGGTGTTGATGGGGTTCTGCATCTTGACGCCGCCGAAATCGACGGCCATGTTCACGGTACCCACTAGAAGACCACCACCTTGGAAGCATCGAACACGGGGCCGCACATGCAAGCACCCTTCATACCGTCGACCGTCTCGACATTGCAGGTGTTGCAGGCGCCAAAGCCACAGCTCATCATGCGCTCGAGCGACACCTCGCAGTACGCACCGGCCTCGGCGGCAGCGGTGGCGACTTTCTTCATCATGACGGCGGGACCGCAGCTGGCGACGTAGTCGTAGCCGCCCTCGCCGAGCAGCTCGGCTGCCGGGTCGGTGCAAAAACCGTGCGTGCCCAGCGTGCCATCGTCGGTGCACACGTTAACCGTGGCGCCCAGCGCGCGGAACTCGTCGATGCCCACGGCCTTGGAAGCGGTGCCAAAGCCCAGGCACACGTCCACATCAACACTCTGCTCGGCAAGCATACCGGCAAGACACAGCACAGGCGGAACGCCGATGCCACCGGCGACGAGCAGGGCCTTCCTGGTGCCCTCGGGTACCATCCAGCCACGGCCACCGGGGCCCAGCAGGTTAGAGGAGGAGCCAGGGCCCATCTGGGACAAACGACGGGTATCGTCGCCCACGACGGCGTACCACAGCTCGACGGTGCCGGCCTCGGCGTCGGCGCGGTAGTAGCTCAGGGGCACGCGAAGCAGCGAGGACGCATCACCGGGTACGGCGATGTTCACAAACTGACCGGGCTTGAGCGCACTTGCAAGCTTGGGGGCCGAGATGACGAGCGAGAAGACGCCGTCGGCAATCTCCCGGTTCGAGACGACCTCGAAGTCATGCATGCGTGCAGTGGAAGGTGTGGGCATAAACGCTCCAATCCCCCATGCGGTTGCATGGTCCAAACGAATAGAAAGCGCGGCACCGCAAGGGCGCCGCGCACAAAAGCGATAAGGCTATGCTAGCAGATGCAGCCGTCGGCAAGCGTCTGTTTACCGCCGACAAATA
>CATZTY010000243.1 GCA_958424475.1 uncultured Collinsella sp. | reverse complement strand
GCCTACGCCGCCGGTGAGATGAAGCACGGCCCCATTGCCCTGATCGACCCGGGCTTCCCTGTCATCGCTGTGGCCACCAAGAGTGCCACCTACGACAAGACCGTGTCGAACCTCATGGAGTGCAAGGCGCGCGGCGCCAAGGTCATCGTCGTTGCCACCGAGGGCGACGAGGAGATCAACAAGATCGCCGACTGCATCATCCGCGTGCCAGCAGTCCGCGACGTGTTCAGCCCCATCACGGCGAGCGTCCCGCTGCAGCTGCTCGCCCGCGAGGTCGCCATCCTGCGCGGCTGCGATGTCGATCAGCCCCGAAACCTCGCTAAGAGCGTGACCGTGGAATAGTTGGTTCCGCCGTTCTAGCGACTAAGGCCCGGCTCCACATCAAGACGGAGCCGGGCCTTTTCTGCATTTGCCCAGATAAAACCTGCCAAAATAAACCTGTCCCTTTTTGGCAGGTTAGCGGAGCTTGCTGGTCTCGAAGTACTCGGGGAACTGGTCCAGAACCTCGGTCTGGTTGCGGAACATCATATGCAGGTGCTTGCTGACCAAAAAGCTCGCTTCGATGGGGTCGCGACCGGCGATAGCGCGGCGAATCTGCTTGTGCTCGTTCACGATGTCCTGATTGTCGAGAACCTGCGTGGCAGCGCGCAGCCAGCGGAAGCGCTCAAGGTCGGCATTGGTCTCTTCGAGCCACGACCACACGGTGCTGCGACATGCGATGCTAAAAATCATGTGATGCATGAGGTTGTCGCTCAAAAAGAAGCCGATGCGATCCTCTTCGGCCATGGCCTTTTCCTGCAGCACGATGGCGCGGTCGAGCTGCTCGATGCCAGCCGACGTGGCGCGCGCGCAGCACTCCACGATCACCTGCTTTTCCAGATGCTCGCGGATGTAACAGGCACTCTCGGCAAGGGTGAGGTTGATGGGCGAGACGTAGGTGCCGCTCTGGGGCACGGTGCGCACCAGGCCTTCCTGCGCCAAACGAACCAAAGCCTCGCGCACAGGGGTGCGCCCCATATCTAGGTCGTCGCAAAGTTGCTTGACGCCCAGCTTTTCGCCCGGCTTGTAGTCTAGGTACACGATTTTGCGTCGAATGGTGTGGTAGGACTGGTCCTGTAGGCTCGTTTCCTGCTCGCCGACGTGCATCGATTCTTCCATAGCGCCTCGCAACTGTTCTATCAAACTCATATGTCAGTTGTTAATTATGCCGCGAATCAGCTCTCCGCGGTGGGTAATTCGGCTGTTGCCTGAGAACTATTGCGGCATCTTAGTCTGTGTTTGCGCAAGGCTGCGCTCAATGTTGCCGTATCATAAGCCGTCGCAAACGTGAAATAGAAAGAAGGAATCCCATATGCAACTGGCAAATATCGTACGCGAGCGCTGGAAAGGCGTTTTGTTCTGCCTGATTATCGCCATTCCCGCGACGTTGCTCGGCAAACAAATTGAGGTGGTCGGCGGTCCGGTATTTGCCATCCTTTTTGGCATGGTCCTGGCGCTCGTCTTTCCCAAGAATCGTCGCGAACAGCTCGCCGCCGGCGTCACCTATACGTCCAAAAAAGTCTTGCAGTACGCGGTTATCCTGCTTGGCTTTGGCATGAACCTCTCCCAGATTCTGTCCAAGGGCGCCCAGTCGCTGCCGATTATCGTGGCGACAATCTCGACATCGCTTGTCATCGCCTTTGTGCTCTGCCGCGTCATGAATGTGCCGGGTAAGATCGCGACGCTTATAGGTGTGGGTTCGTCGATTTGCGGCGGTTCTGCCATCGCCGCGACCGCGCCCGTCATCGATGCCGACGATCGCGAGATTGCCCAAGCTATTTCGGTCATCTTCCTGTTTAACGTTATCGCGGCGCTCGTGTTTCCGACGCTCGGCGGCATGCTCGGGCTGACCAACGAGGGCTTTGGCCTGTTTGCCGGTACCGCCATCAACGACACCTCGTCGGTAACGGCTGCGGCGAGCGCCTGGGACAGCATGCATCCCGGCGCCAATGTGCTCGAGAGCGCCACGGTGGTCAAGCTCACCAGAACGCTGGCCATTATCCCCATCACGTTGGTCCTCGCATGCTGGCAGATGCATCTGGCGCGCAAGGCCGGCGGCGACGCCAAAAGCACGTTCTCGCTTAAGCGCGCGTTTCCCATGTTTGTGCTGTTCTTTGTGCTGGCGAGCGTAATCACCACGGTGCTTCAGCTTCCCGCGTCTTTTACGGCGCCCATCAAGGAGCTGTCGAAGTTCTTTATCGTGATGGCCATGGCGGCTATTGGTTTTAATACCGATATCGTCGAGCTGGTCAAAAAGGGCGGCAAGCCCATCGCGCTGGGCTTTTGCTGCTGGATTGGCATTGCGTGCATGAGTTTGGGAATGCAACACGTACTGGGAATCTGGTAGAGAAGTAGCTTGTTTGCGTGCTGCGTGCTGGCGAGCGCATTCTCACGGTGGAGCGATAGGAGCTCTTGCGGGTATGGCTTGTCCGCAGGTTTATAAGTCCCGAAGAGCTCTTATCGCCCCGCCAGGATGGCGATGCGGGGCAACACCTATACTCGCAGGACGGCGCTTTCTGCCCTATAGTGTTTGATGAGCAATATCGTTCAATTTTGAAACACTCGGTCGTGCGACCGTCGGCGGCTGCATGTCGCCGCGGACAGGG
>CATZTY010000242.1 GCA_958424475.1 uncultured Collinsella sp. | reverse complement strand
CATGCATGGACCGACGAGGACGAGACCAACGCTGCTTCCGCTGCAGTTTCCGCTTAAGTCCGAATAAGGATTAGCCCTTTTCCACGAGCCCGGGTGTCCCAGCGACACTCGGGCTTTTTGGTGGGGGAGATGTGGCGTTTCCGCAGATAAAACCGACCAAAATAAACCTGTCCCGTTTTGGTAGGTGGAGAATAGGGTAAAGTAAGTGATGGTTAACTAGAGGAGGCTTGCTATGGCACCTATCGATATTGTTGTACTGGCCGTTATCGGTATTGCGTTTGTCGCGGTATGCGTGCGCATCTACCGCAAGGGCACCTGCGCCGACTGCGCCCAGGGTGGCGTTTGCACGGGGCATTGCTCCAACAAAAAGACGTGCGCCGCACTTAAGGGCGTGGACAAAATCGCCGAAGACTTGGGCCGCGGAATCAAGTAAGGCCCAGACATCTAAGCGCCTCGCGAGCATCCGGTCGCGGGGCGCTTTGTGCATTTGAGGGAGAGCACGGCGAGTCGAAGAGTATTTTTGGGGTATCGTTAACTGAACTGTAAATTGGCAACTTATCTATAACGGAGTAATCCCATGAGCGCTCGTGTAACCATGAAGGACATAGCCGCCGAGCTTGGCGTTTCCATCAATACCGTGCACAAGGCCCTGACGGGTAAGGCCGGCGTGAGCGAATCCGTGCGCTCCAAGGTGAATGCTAAGGCCGAGGCCATGGGTTACCATCGCAATACGAGTGCCTCGAGCCTGCGCCGCAAGGATATCAACCTGGTGTTTTGCCTGCCCCGCGCATCGCGCGAGGGAGCGTACTTTTTCCGTTACCTTTGGGAAGGCTGCAACCGCTTTGAGCAGGAGGTCATCGACCGGGGCATTACGGTTGAACGTGTTGAATTTGGCGTGGGTGGCTACGCCGATGCGCTCGAGCAGATTGATGAGCGCCTGCAGGTAGGCGAGAAGATTGATGGCCTGCTTGCCTATGCGCCGGGCGACGATCGTGCGACTGAGCTTTTGGGGCAGATCGCCGAGGCGGGCGTGACGATTGAGCTTGTCGACGGCGACCGTCCGCATTTGAATCGTTTGGGTGCGAGCTTGGCCGATTATTCGACGGCAGGCAGCCTTATGGCCGAGCAGGCGGCAAACTTGGTCCATGCTTCTGGGGCCGACGCCCGCGTGCTCCTTTTGACGGGCGACCCATATACCGATTCACACTATCTAACCGCCCGTGCCTTCCACAATTACCTGCGCGAACGAGATATTCCATGGCAGGTCGAGGATCTTGCAGGTGCCCATGCGCAAGTCAAACAGCTCAAGCATGAGCTCGAAAAGCGCTTGAGTGCGCCGGACGCCCCTGAGCTCATTTGTAGCGTTTTTGCCGTTGGTTCCGAAGTGGTTGCCGACGCGCTCGTCTCGACCGGCAAGGCCGGTCAGGTCATGGTGATCGGCAACGACCTGTTTCCCGAAAGTGCTCTGGCCTTGCGCCGCGGTATCTTTACCAATATTGTCTATAAGGACCCGACGAGCCTGGCGTATCGCGGCGCTAAGACGCTGGGCGATTATCTGCTGTGGGGAAGGACCCCGACGGTGCCCGTCCAGAAGGGCGCCGTCGAGATGGTATTTGCCAGCAACGTCGATCGTTACTGCGAGCTTGCGGGAATTTAGCCGATGGGGCAGGTACCCCCTCTTGCGACGTGCATTTTGGGAGTATTCAGCATTGGCATGCCCTGGATGAGGCGCAGAACGACTGTTTTAAGTGCCGCCGGTGGCGTATTTCGCCATCGGCGGCACTTTTTATGTCGATCGGACGCAATATGCGCACCAAACGGGGCGCCGAGGACGGCGCGCGGCGCGCTCCAATGCTGAATACTCCCAAAAATGTACGTCGGGACATGACCCACCTGAGCAAAAGCGCTCAAGTTCGGTGTTCGGGGACGCCAACCAGTCCGCAATACATGCAAGTCACATCTCCAGCAACCGTTGAACGGGCAAAATCTACCGTTCACCCCGTGGTGGTTAGGTGAACGTTCACCTTTTGAGGTGCAATGGATTAGTATAGTGAACGTTCACCTAAAGGATAACGAGCGCGTCGTGCGCCCGCCTTGCCAGCAAAGGGGCTGTTTGATGAAAAACTTTATGGACGATCAGGATTTCCTGCTGAGCACCAAGACCGGTGAGGAGCTGTTCCACAACTTTGCCGAGGGCATGCCCATCGTCGACTATCACTGCCACATTTCCCCCAAGGAGATCTGGGAGGACAAGCGTTTCGAGAACATCACCGAGGTTTGGCTGGGCGGCGACCACTACAAGTGGCGCCTGATGCGTGCCAACGGCGTCGACGAGCGTTTTATCACTGGCGACGCCCCTGCTCGCGAGAAGTTCCAAAAGTGGGCCGAGACCCTGGGTCGCTGCGTCGGCAACCCCGTCTTTGAGTGGAGCCACCTGGAGCTTAAGCGCTACTTTGGCTACGAGGGCGTCCTCAACGGCAAGACTGCCCAGGAGGTTTGGGACCTTGCCAACGCCAAGCTCGCCGAGGCCAGTTTCACCTGCCGCAACCTGATCAAGCAGTCCAACGTCCGCATGATCTGCACTACTGACGACCCCGCCGACAGCTTTGAGTGGCACAAGAAGATTGCAGCCGACGACAGCTTTGACGT
>CATZTY010000241.1 GCA_958424475.1 uncultured Collinsella sp. | reverse complement strand
AGCGTCGGGCGAGACCCCACGATGGCGCTCGGTCCCATAGCTGCTGCCGCCAAAGAAGTCATCAAAGCTCGATCCGCCGCGCGAACCGGAACCGCCGGTCGAGCGCGTATGCGAGCCAAACACCTTGCCGCCATACATATCCGAACCCACGCCCGAGCCAAACGTGCCGTGACGGTCGCCGCGCTTCTCCCAGCCCGTGCCCTCAAAACCGGCAGAACCGATGCCGCTAAACTCGATGTCCTCAAACGGAATCTCGTTGAGGAAGCGCGAGCGCGGGTTGGCAGAAGTCGAGCCGTAGGTGCGGCGCGTAGCGGCATAAGTCAAGAACAGGCGCTTGCGAGCACGCGTGATGGCGACGTAGGCCAAGCGACGCTCCTCCTCGAGCTTGCCCGGATCGTCACCACCGCCAAAGTCGTGCACGTGTGGGAAGATGCCCTCCTCCATGCCGGCCACGAACACCGCCGGGAACTCCAGGCCCTTGGCGGAGTGGATGGTCATCATGGTAATGGCATGCGTCTCGCCGGCCAGGGAATCCAAGTCGGAACGCAGGGCCAGCCACTCCATGAGTGCCGGCAGCGCCTTACAGGTGAGCGGACCGTAGGTGCGCTCAATCTCGTCGGCATGCACGGCACCCGCCGGCATCTCCGTCGGCGCGGCATAGGCGTTGCCCGCGATGGCGGCAGCCAGGGCATCCTGCGGCGAGAGCGCCGGGGCCGCCAGGCTGTCGAGCGGATTGGAACCCGCGGCATCACGCGCGTCAACGAGCGCCTCAAACGAAGACACGGGCGCAGACGGGCCGGGCTCGGGCGCAGGCGCGCTCACCACAACGGGCTCGGGCTCAACGTCGGCGGGCACATCGGCAACACCAGCAGCACGCAGCTCTTCTAAGCTCTCGAGCGTACCTTCGATATCCTCGTGCGTCTCCTCAAATTCGGCGGCGACGCCCAGAAATTCCTGGATGTTCTCGGCGCGGCTCTCGGACTCCATGGTGCCCTCGGCGCGAAACGCCTGCAGCAGGCCCGTCTTATCGACGATCATCTCGACGACGTCCTTGAGTTCGCCGTCCATGCGGCGACCCTCGCGCACCAGCGAGACAAAGCTCGACAGGCCATTGCGCACCTTGGCGCTAAACATGCCCGTCTCGGCCGTTGCGATCTCGCAAGCCTGGAAGAACGAGCAACGGTTGTCGCGCGCCAGCTGCTCAATCTTTTGGATCGAGGTGGAGCCGATGCCGCGGCGCGGCGTGTTGATGACGCGCTTGACGCTCATCTCGTCTGCCGGGTTCACGATCATCTTGAGGTAGGCCATGACGTCGCGGATCTCGGCACGGTCGAAGAATCGCGTGCCGCCCACAATCTTGTAGGGCACGCCTGCGCGTAGGAACATATCTTCGAGGATACGCGACTGGGCGTTGGTGCGGTAGAACACGGCGATATCGTCGTAACTCGTGCCCTTGGAGTGCAGCTTTTCGATCTCGCCGGCAATCCAGCGGCCCTCGTCGCGCTCGTCGCTTGCCTGGAAGGCCTGGATCTTCTCGCCGTCGCCCTCGGCCGTAAACAGGCGCTTGTCCTTGCGCTGCGAGTTGTGACGCACCACGGCGTTGGCGGCGCTCAGGATATGGCCCGTGGAGCGGTAGTTCTGCTCCAGCTTAACGGTCTTGCAGTTTTTAAAGTCCTTCTCAAAGTCCAGGATGTTGGTGATGTCGGCGCCGCGCCAGCTATAAATGGACTGGTCATCGTCGCCTACGACCATGAGGTTTTGGTACTTGGCGGCCAGCAGGTTGGCGATCTCGTACTGGACGTGGTTGGTGTCCTGATACTCGTCGACGCTAATGTAGCGGAAACGCTCTTGGTACTTATCGAGCACCTCGGGGCGGGTGCGCAGCAGCTCGAGCGTGCGCACGAGCAGGTCGTCGAAGTCCATCGCGTTGGCGGCGCGCAGGCGGCGTTCCAGCTCCAGGTAGACCTGCGCGGCCTTTTTGTCGTTGGGGCTGTCGGCGGATTTGAGCATGTCCTCGGGCCCGATCATGGCGTTTTTGGCCGAACTGATCTTGCTGCGGATCATATTGATGGGGAATTGCTTTTGCTCGATACCGAGCGCCTGCATAATATCGCGCACCATGCGCTTGGAATCGTCGTCATCGTAGATGGTGAACTGACCGGTGTAGCCCAGCAGGTCAGCGTCCTCGCGCAGCATGCGCACGCACATAGCATGGAAGGTGCACACCCACATGCCGCGGGTACCGCTGGGGATGAGTGCCGCCAGACGCTCGCGCATCTCGGCCGCGGCCTTGTTGGTAAACGTGATGGCAAGGATCTGCCAAGGCTTAACGCCCAGGTCGCCGAGCATATGTGCGATGCGGAAGGTCAAGACGCGGGTCTTGCCCGAGCCGGCGCCGGCAAGGACCAGCAACGGACCCTCGGTGGTCAGGACCGCCTCGCGCTGGGCGGGATTAAGGCTGTCGATGTCGACGAGCGGCTTGGCGGGTTTGGGTGCCGGCGCGGGAGCGTCGTAGATGTCGAGCGGGACGAGCTCGGGCTCCGGCGCAGCAGGGGCGGCATATGCATCGAGCGACACGGGTTCCGGCGCGGGCGGCACGGGTACCGCGGTGTTCTTTTCCCAGGGCAGGGGCTGGGTCATGGGCGACTCCTCATCTGACGGACGG
>CATZTY010000240.1 GCA_958424475.1 uncultured Collinsella sp. | reverse complement strand
TACGGGACACTCCACCAGCGCTTGAACCTCACTCATCGAGCAATCGCCTTCTCAACGCACGCGACGAGCGTCGATGCCGCCGTCTCGATATCGCGGTCACCCACGAGTGTGCGCACGTCAAACAGGACGCGATCGTGCGAGGCGCGCGTGACGACCGGCGTGTCGAAATCTTGGACGAGCGAGCGCTTGAGTGCGTCAACGGAAAGACGCTCATCGACGAGGCGCACGGCAACGCACATGGTGGGCAGCTCCACGGTAGGCAGCGAGCCACCACCAGGGGTCGACGATTCCTCGACGATCTCCACCTGAACGGCGCACGGGCAACCGGCCTTATCGAGCCCGGCGACCATCCGATCGCGCAGCTTGCGGGCACGACCCTCCAGATGAGCCTGCGGGAGCGTGAGCATGTTGAGCACCGGCACCTCGCGATGGGCCACATCCGCCCCATCCATGTAGATGCGCAGTGTAGCCTCGAGCGCCGCCAGTGCGAGCTTACCCGGACGCAAGGCGCGCATAAGCGGATGTGACCCACAGGCCTGGACCAGGTCACGACGGCCCATGATAATGCCCGCTTGTGCGGCACCGAGCAGTTTATCGCCCGAGCACGACACCAAATCGAGCCCCGCCGCAACCGAAGCCGGCATAGGCTCCTCGCCGCCGCGCACCAGGATGTCATCGGGCAACAGCGCGCCCGAACCCTGGTCCTCGTAGAACAGCAGACCATGCTTGTGGGCCAGGGCGGCGAGCTCCCTTGAGCTCACTTCCTCGTGAAAACCCTCGATGCGATAGTTGGAAGGATGGACCTTGAGGATCATCGCCGTATCGGGCGTGATGGCGCGCTCATAGTCGTCCAAATGCGTGCGGTTGGTGGCGCCGACCTCGACGAGTTTGGCGCCCGAAGCCGCCATGACATCGGGGATGCGGAAGCTGCCGCCGATCTCGACAAGCTCGCCGCGGCTGACGATAACCTCCTTGCCTGCGGCATGGGTCGCCAGCACCAGCAGTACCGCGGCGGCGTTGTTGTTGACCACGAGCGCGTCCTCGGCACCGGTGAGCGAGCGGATCAACTGCGCGGCGTGCTCCTTGCGCGACCCGCGCGAACAAGTGTCCACACTGTACTCGAGCGTGCTGTACCCGCGCGCAACCTCGGCCACGGCCTTGGCGACCGACTTCGCGAGCGGGGCGCGGCCCAAGTTGGTATGGATGACCACACCCGTGGCATTAACTGCTGGGCGCAGGCTCGGCAGCGCAGAGCGATGCGCACGCCACTCGATGGCCGAGGCCAGGTCGCGCTTGGAACGCGGGGCGGCACCGGCACGAATCGCAGCGCGCTCCTCGTCGAGCTCGGCCGTCACGGCAGCATGGACCACCGCGTCGCAGGTCTCCCCCGCCGCCTTCACCACCGGCCACTCGGCAAGCAGCTCGTTGACGGAAGGAATAGCGCGAAGGCGGGCGCGTACCTCATCGGACATGTTCTGGCTATCGCTCATGTGCGGCCTTTCAAAACCAAAGGTGAATCAATCGTTCGAACGTCAAACTATCAGCCAATTCGATCGGCTGAGTCAATCAATCGTTATTATCCTCGCGCGCCGCGATCTTTTCCACACGAACGGCGTTTTCCTGGGTGAGCGCGGCACCCGTCAACGGGTCCCAGCGCAGCGGCGTATGGTCGAGCGGGCCCACACCCAAGGCTTGAACGCCACCGGCATCGGCGCCAAACGAACGCCCGCCGGGGGCGGCCGACGTAAAGATGCACGCCGGATGCAGATACGGCGTCGTCTCCACGCGCACGCGGTCGCGGCCCAAATCGCTCACGAGTTCGACGATCTCGCCGTCGGCGATGCCCATGTGTGCAGCAGCATCGGCATTCATCTGCACGGCATCCAGGTCCGATCCAGCCTCGGCGGCACCTTGGGCCGCAAGCCTGCGCGAGGTGTGCGACTCAAAGGGACGGTTGCCACTAATGAGGCGAAACATCCCCGGGCCGGGCTCCACCATGGGCGCAATCCAGTTGGGCACACGACCCATGCCGACTCGTTCCCATACGTCGCTTGCCAGCGCAATTTTGCCGCCGGCAAGCGGAATCACCGGCTCACCCGTGCGCGACGGCAGCGCCACGCCCGTATCGGCCCAGCCGCGCTCCTTGAGCTCGTCCAGATCGATCCCAAAAGGCGCCACCTGGGCAGCCGTCAGATCGTCAGACGTAAACTGGAAATACTCGCCCACGCCACACGCCTGCGCCAGACCGGCAAAAATCTCCCGACCGGGACGTGTGCCGTCATGCTGCACGGGCAGCACGGCGTTGCGGTAGAACACGCGCGAATCGTTGACGCCCACGACTGTGCCCACACCGCGGTCGGCCTCCAGATACGTCACGTCGGGCAGCACGAAGTCAGAAGCACGCGCCGTCTCGGACCAACGAATATCAATCGTCACAAGCAAGTCGAGCTGCTGCAAAATACCCAACCAAGCCTGTGCATTGCCATAGCCCGCACCGGGGTTACTGGCATAGACGATGAGCCCGCGCAAATCGCCGGCAAGAATCGACTGACCGATGGTCGTGCACAGGCCGCGCACCGGATCGACCAGTGGATAGCGCTCGGACCCCAGCTTGGGCCCGCACGGTACCGGCGGCATCGCAAAGCGTGCGGGATCGAGGTTGCCCAACACAAGCGGCGTGG
>CATZTY010000239.1 GCA_958424475.1 uncultured Collinsella sp. | reverse complement strand
CCAAGCTGCGCACGCAGGCTATCAATCTCACGCTGGAGTTCGGCATTCTCTTTTTGAGCATTGGCTCGTGCCTCAACCGCCGCGCGCTGGCTTGCACTCTCGCGCTCTGCGGCAGCGCCCTCGAGCTTAGCGCGCAGCTCGGCAAGCTCAGCATCGCGCTTGGCAACCTCTTGCGCCAGTTTCTGATCCGCAGTGTTCTTCTGCTCGACAAGCTGGGCATTGCGCTGAGACTCTGCCTGTTGCAAGGCAGCCGTCGAACGCGAGCGCTCAAGCTCCAGCGCCTGCTCACCCTCACGCTGGACTGCCTTCACACGCTCATCCAGGTCGCGCGAGAACTCGGCATCGCGCACCTGCTTGACGATATCCGCATAGCCGGATGCATCGACCTTAAAAACTTCGCCGCAATGCGGGCACTTGATCTCGTTCATAGCAGCTCCTCGATGGACGCAAATATCAACCGGCTACACTCTACCGCGCCGCGCGGACAAAAAAGGCGCCGCCGCCATAATGGCAACGGCGCCAGAACCACCACAAAGGTGCCTGTGAACTGCGCCCCGAAACTTGGACTGAACAAATAGCGACTACGCCGCAAGGGCCCGGTTCCGGAACTCCTCCGGCGTCAGGCCCTTCAATCTTACCTGCCTGCGCCGCGTGTTCCAATGGTCTATGTACTCCTCCAGGTCGCGCTTGAAGTCCTCGAAGCTGCCCCACTCCCTGCCGCGGTAGAACTCGTCCTTCACGTGGCCGAAGAGCTGCTCGGTGGCGGCGTTGTCGATGCAGTTCCCCTTGCGCGACATGCTCTGGGTGATGCCCGCCCCCTCCAGCCTGGAGGCGTAGGACTCGTGCTGGTACTGCCAGCCCATGTCCGAGTGCATGGTCGGTGCCGCCCCGTCGGGCAGGGCCTCGAGGAGCCGGTCGAGCATCCTGTGCTGCTGGGCGAGGTCCGGCGAGGTCGATATGTCGCTCGCCACGATCTCCTTCGTGCAGAAGTCGAGCACCGGGGCCCAGTAGGCCTTGGCGCCGGCGACCTTGAACTCGGTGACGTCGGTGCCAAGCTTCTGCCACGGCCCCTCGGCGCCGAAGTCCCTCGCGATGACGTTCTCGAACGTGCTCCCCACGAGCCCCCTGTAGGAGCTGTACCGGCGGCGGGAGCCCCGGCGGCGTATCCCGCACCGGATGCCCATCTCGCGCATCATCTTGAGCACGGTCTTGTCGGCCACGACCGCGCCCAGCTCGGCGCGCAGGCACATGGCTATCTGCCGGTGCCCGCAGCCGTTGGCGGTGCGCGAGAATATCTCGGCCGCGGCGTCGCGCAGCTCGGGCCTGGTCGGCCTCCGCGGGTGCGCCAGCGCGTAGTAGTAGGTCGACCTCCTGAGCCCCGAGCACTCCAGCAGGTGGCGCAGGGAGTGCCCCTCCGCGCGCAGCGCCCTCACCGCCTCGGCCGCCGCCCCGGTCAGAGCCCGTCCCGCTCGACCAGGGCGCGCAATTTTTTTAGGTAGGCGACCTCGGCCTCGAGCCTGCGGCAGCGCTCCTCGAGCTCCTGCTCGCGGGTGCGGGCCCGGGGTTTCGACCTCGACCCCCTCGGCCTGCCCTTCGGGCGGGGCCGCAGCGCCTCGGCGCCGCCCTCGCGGTAGAGCCTGCACCAGCGCTCCAGCGGGGACTTCGACCTGATCCCGAACTCGGCCATGGCGTCGGCCTTCGCCATCCCGCCGTCGACCACGGCCGACGCCGCGGCGACCCTCTGCTCGAATGTGTACCTGGATTGTTTCCCGCCCATGGACAGCAGCGCCTCGCTTCCGAACGCCCGGTATACCCACTGCCATTCTCTCACGGTCTCGCGGGGGACGGACAGGGCCTCGGCCGCGGGCTTGCAGCCGACGCCGGCGTCGAAGAGCTCGACGGCCCGCCTCCTGGACTCCAGGTCGTGCTTCACCCTGAGGTCTATACTCATGGAAAACCTCCCATTTCCCGATGTCCAAGAAATGGGAGGCAGTTCACAGGCACCTTTGTGGTGGTTTTGCTCGCGCGGATGACTCAGGTTACAATACGCCTGACATATCGTCCCCTTCTCCGGATGGGGACAGCGCAAGCGCTCTTGTGACGGCACCGTAGGACTTTGAAGGTGGCCGTTGTAAGGGCGCTTTTTGTTTAGGCGCCCTCACTCGGGCGCGCGCAATGAAGGGAGCACGTATGAAGAGCTTTATTGCCGAGGATTCATTTTGGGAGTTGTTTCCGCAGGCGGCGATTGGAGTTGTGGTCGTGGAGGGCATGAAACCCGCGGCTCAGATTCCCCAGGAGGATGTGGATGTAATTGCGGCGCTGCTCGACCGTGCCAATATCGATGCGGAGCGTCATCTGACCAGCGATACAATCAGCGAGAACGCACCGGTCAAGGCATGGCGCGAGGCCTATCGTCTGTTCAAGACCAAAAAAGGGCGCGCGCTGTTCAATCGAGAACCTGCTCAAGCGCGTGCTCAAGGGCAAGCCGGTGGGCCACATTACGCCCGCGGTGGATATCTATAACACGGTGTCGCTGTCCTATGCACTGCCCGTGGGAGGCGAGGATCTGCATGCGATTGAGGGGGACCTTCGCCTGAAGGTGACCGACGGCGGGGATGCGTTCCTGCCGCTTGGCGAGGAAGCGGACGACCCGACGCTGCCCGGCGAGCTCGCCTACATTGACGATGCGGGCGCCGTGTG
>CATZTY010000238.1 GCA_958424475.1 uncultured Collinsella sp. | reverse complement strand
CGTGACCACATAGAGCGCGATGAGGAACGGGTTCTTGAGCAGCTCGGGCAGCTGTTTGAACGTAAAACGCTCGCCCGCTGGCATGGCAGGAAACACCGTGGCCTGGTAGACGACCGCGACAGCAGACAGCGCTCCGACCACGGCAAACGTCATACGCCAGCCCACGGCCAGGCCAATGGCGCGGCCGAGCGGCAGGCCGAAGATCTGTGCGATGGAAGAGCCCGTGGCGATCATGCTGATGGCGAGCGCCCCGTGGCGTGTGTCAACCAGGCGCGACGCCATAATCGAAGCGACCGACCAGAACACGGCGTGCGCGCAGGCAACCACCAGGCGCGCGCAAACCAGGATGGGATAGGTCGGTGCCAAGGCGGACAGGAACTGGCCCAGCGAGAACACGGCAAGCACGCCCAGCAGCATCCGCTTGAACTCGAAACGCGAGGCGAACACCATGAGCGGCAGCGACAGCAGCATGACGCCCCAGGCGTAGACCGAGATCATGATGCCCGCCTGGGCCTCGGTGAGCGAGAACGACGCGGCGATATCAGTCAAAAGGCCGATGGGCATAAACTCCGACGTGTTGAACACGAACGCACAGCAGGTGAGCCCGACGAGCGGGAGCCACTGCTTGAGTGAGATGCCATCTTGTCTTGCTTGACTCATATATAACTTCTCCAATCATTTTGAGCGGAGGCGATTATATAGCAACGGCCCCGCGTCCGTCAGTACAGATGCGGGGCCGAAAACAATTCGATACACAGAGGTTGCGCCGTCAATTCATAACTAAGCCAACCCCAGCAATATGCCCACCGAATGCACGACAAACGCCACGATCCAGGCAACGGCGACCTGAAACGCGAATACGGCCACGGCATAGCGCGCGCCCAACTCGCTCTTGACGGCGCCGATTGCCGCCACACAAGGCGGGTACAGCAGCGTAAAGACCAAGAACACGTAGGCGGTAAACGGCGAAAACATGGTCGACAGCGCCGCGGGAGAGGTTGCGCCCAAAAGCACCGTGAGCGTCGAAATGACGCTCTCCTTGGCGATAAGTCCGGTGACGAGTGCCGTGGATGCGCGCCAGTCGCCAAAACCGAGCGGGGCCAACACCGGCGCGATGATGCTACCCAGACCGGCAAGCAGGCTTTGCGACTGGTCGGCGACCACGTTAAAGCGGATATCGAACGTCTGCAGGAACCAGATGACCACCGTAGCGGCAAAGATAATGGTAAAGGCCTTGGTGATGAAGTCCTTGGCCTTATCCCATGCCAGCATCACCGTCGTCTTGACGCTCGGCAGGCGGTAATTGGGAAGCTCCATGATAAACGGCACCGGGTCGCCCTTAAATGCCGTGCGGTTGAGCACCAAAGCCGCGATGCAGCCGACCACGATACCGATCAGATAGAGCGAGACCATGGCGGGAACCGTCGCCTGCGGGAAAAACGCCCCGCACAGCAAGCCGTAAACAGGCAACTTGGCTGAGCAGCTCATAAACGGCGTGAGCATGACCGTCATCTTGCGGTCGTGCTCGGATGGGAGCGTACGGGTCGACATGATAGCCGGCACGGTGCAGCCAAAACCGACGAGCATGGGCACGAAGCTGCGGCCCGACAGGCCAAAGCGACGCAACACCTTATCCATGACAAAGGCTACGCGTGCCATGTAGCCGGAGTCTTCCAGAATGGAGAGAAACAAAAAGAGCACGACGATAATCGGCAGGAAGGTCAGCACGCTACCCACGCCCGTAAGCACGCCGTCCACAGCCAGCGAGCGCACCACGTCGTTGGTTCCGAACGCCTTGAGACCTGCATCGGCCGAGGCGATGATGACAGCGATACCATCCTCCATGAGTCCCTGCAACGCCGCGCCGATCACGCCAAACGTCAGCCAAAAGACGAGGCCCATGATCACCAGAAACGCCGGAATGGCTGTGTAACGACCTGTCAGGATGCGGTCAATCTTGACGGAGCGCACGTGCTCGCGGCTCTCGTGCGGCTTGACGACGCAACGCCCGCACACGTCGCCGATAAAGCTAAAATGCATATCGGCCAGAGCAGATAGGCGGTCGGTGCCGGCCTCGCCCTCCATCTGGGTAATGATGTGCTCGATAGCGTCGAGCTCATTGCGACCCAGGTGAAGCGCCTCGGTTACCAGCTCATCGCCCTCGACCAGCTTGGTCGCCGCAAAGCGCACCGGAATGTGCGCCGTCACGGCATGGTCCTCGATCAGGTTAGCAATACCGTGGATGCAGCGATGCAGCGCACCGCCGTCCGGACCGTCGGGCGCACAAAAGTCCAGGCGACCAGGGCGCTCGCGGAACCGTGCCACGTGCAGGGCGTGGTCCACCAACTCGCCGATGCCCTCGTTGCGGGCAGCGCTAATGGGGACAACGGGCACGCCCAACAGGCTCTCGAGCAGGTTGACGTCCACGGCGCCGCCGTTGGCGGTCACCTCGTCCATCATGTTGAGCGCGATGACCATAGGACGGTCAAGCTCCATGAGCTGCAGTGTCAGGTACAGGTTACGCTCCAGGTTGGTGGCGTCAATGATGTCGATGATGGCGTCGGGATGCTCGTCAAGGATAAACTGGCGGCTCACAATCTCCTCGCCCGTGTACGGCGACAGGGAGTAAATGCCGGGCAGGTCGGTAACGCTTGCCTCGGGATGGTTACGGATGGTACCGTCCTTGCGGTCGACCGTCACGCCA
>CATZTY010000237.1 GCA_958424475.1 uncultured Collinsella sp. | reverse complement strand
TCGGCGGCACTCGGCTCGGTTGATCGAGCTCTGCTCGAGCGCGTGCTTTTCCGCTGCGGCTCGGCTGGCGATGGGGGAGACGAGCTGATCGACGAAGCCGTGGCCCTGGCGACCGACGAAGGCGTGGACTTTGTCCTGGCGATTGGCGATGCCGATACGGCGGGCTTTGCGCGCGAGCTCGCGCGGCGCATGGCGGCGCTCGATGCCGGCGAAGACGGCTTTGTGCCTTATGGATGCATTGTCTCGGAGGGCAAGGTACCTGCTGTCGTGGGAGCCGGCGAGGTGCCCGTTTTTGCCATCATTGCGCCCGAATTGCTGGAGGGTATCGGGTCTCCTCTGCGCGAGCTGCTCGGCAGTGTGTGCGCCGCGGCCTAATATCTGCCATAAAAGGATGGGTTATTTTTGGTAGGTAAAGCGTTTGACCTGCCAAAATAAACCTGTCCCTTTTTGGTCGGTTGCCGTTTGGGGGCCGATTGGCAACGCTCGCTGATTGTAGTCTTGACCTGCGCTAGAATAGTGGCATCTGAATGTCCGGGCGCATGGAGGCGTGCGCCCGTATGCTGAGGAGGACTCTATGGCAACTGTTGCCGCACCTATCGATGCTACGTCGACTGCCGCTTGGAAGGCGCTCGAGGCTCATCAGGAGAAGCTCGAGGCCGAAGGTATCGACCTCAAGGCCTGGTTCGCCGCCGATGCCGAGCGCGTGAACAAGCTGAGCTTTGACGCCGGTGACCTGCACTTCGATCTGTCGAAGAACCTGGTGACCGATGAGACCGTCAAGCTGCTGTGCGATCTTGCCCGCGAGGTGAAGCTCGAGGAGCGCCGCGACGCCATGTTCTCCGGCGAGCACATCAACACCACCGAGGACCGCGCCGTCCTGCACACCGCGCTGCGCCGCCCGGCAAGCGAGAAGGGCCAGCTCATCGTCGACGGCCAGGACGTCGTCGCCGACGTGCACGAGGTTCTCGACCGCATGTATGCCTTTGCCGAGCGCGTGCGCTCCGGTGAGTGGAAGGGCGTTACCGGCAAAAAGATCGAGCATCTGGTATCCATCGGCATCGGTGGCTCCGATCTGGGTCCGGTCATGGCTTACGAGGCCCTGCGTCCCTATGCCGACGCCGGTATCGACTGCCGCTATATCTCCAACATCGACCCCAACGATCAGGCAGAGAAGCTCAAGGGCCTCGATCCCGAGACCACGCTCGTGATCATCGTCTCCAAGACCTTCACCACGCTCGAGACCCTCACCAACGCTCGCGAGGTCAAGACCTGGATGCTCGAGCAGCTCAAGGCTCAGGGCGCCATCGATGGCTCCGATGAGCAGAACGCCGAGGCTGTGGCAAAGCACTTCGTCGCCGTTTCCACCGCACTCGAGAAGGTTGAGGCCTTCGGTATCGACCCCGCCAACGCCTTCGGTTTCTGGAACTGGGTTGGCGGCCGCTATTCCGTCGACTCCGCCGTGGGCCTGTCGCTGATCGTCGTGCTCGGCCCCGAGCGCTTCCAGCAGTTCCTCGAGGGCTTCCATGCCATTGACGAGTACTTCTGCAACACGCCGCTCGAGAGCAACGCCGTCGCGCTGATGGGCCTGTTCAACGTCTGGTACGTCAACTTCTTCGGCTCCAAGAGCCACGCCGTGCTTCCGTACTGCCAGTATCTGCACCGCTTCCCGGCTTACCTGCAGCAGCTCACCATGGAGTCCAACGGCAAGCACGTCCGCTGGGACGGCAGCGCTGTGACCTCCGATACCGGTGAGATCTTCTGGGGTGAGCCCGGCACCAACGGCCAGCATGCCTTCTATCAGCTGCTACACCAGGGCACCGTGGTGGTTCCGGCCGACTTCATCGCCTTCGCCAATACCGCCAACCCTGCGACCGATAGCGGTCAGGATGTGCATGAGCTGTTCCTGGGCAACTTCCTGGCCCAGACCAAGGCTCTCGCCTTTGGTAAGACTGCCGACGAGGTTCGTGCCGAGGGCACGCCCGAGCAGATCGTCCCGGCCCGCTGCTTTGAGGGCAACCGCCCGACGACCTCGATCTTCGGCGACACGCTGACCCCGTTTGCGCTCGGCGAGCTCATCGCCCTGTACGAGCACATCACGTTTGTCGAGGGCACGGTCTGGGGCATCGACTCCTACGACCAGTGGGGCGTCGAGCTGGGCAAGCAGCTTGCCAAGCAGATTACCCCGGCCTTCCACGACGACGCCGCAAAGGCCGAACAGGACGCTTCGACCCAGGCGCTCATCGAGTTCTACCGCGCGCATCGCAAGTAGTCGCTGCTGTTAACGCATCGCGTCTTATAGTCAGGGGCCCGTATCCTATCGGATGCGGGCCCCTTTGCTTTGCCGTGGTCCCGGGGCGCACGGCCTTTGTGGAACATCGCCGGGGCGCCGCGCGCTGCGAGAACCCTGCGCCTAGATCTCGGTCTCCGCATGGCCTCGCTGCGCCTCGGGCAGCTCCCCGTAGAGCGGATGGTCTTCGAGCCTAAAGCGCTCGACCTGTTCGGGAGTTTGGCCGCGCACAAAGAGCCACGAGCGATCGGTCGGCGTCGCCATGAGCGTGCTGGGCAGCGCGTCGGCGCGGTCGGAAAACACCCGGGCACTCTCGGGATCCTGGAACGCCAGCACCAGATGCGTGTCGCAGTTGCCCATGATGGAGCGTGCGCGTGCCTCGCCATAGAGCGCATCGAGCTGGTTGGTCGACTGCAGC
>CATZTY010000236.1 GCA_958424475.1 uncultured Collinsella sp. | reverse complement strand
GCAGGCCGAACAGAAACGTCCCCGCGGCCACAAGCCCAAGCACTAGCCGCCGGACGGTAGCTTCAGCTACCTTGGCGGCGGCTTTGGCCACGGCCGCCCGCAGCGGCATCCCGACCGTTCGCGGCTGCCGCGGCAGTGGTGAAAAAAATATTTTGGAGGGGTCGCGCGTGTAAATATACGCGTGCATGTGCGCCTGCGCGATGGCACGTCTGACCTGCGATAACTAGACTTTTTCGGACTTTTTCGGAGCCGTACGCTTAGGCTGCGCCACGGACGGTGGCGCAGGGTTCAAGGCAAGGAGGTTGTCATGGTCAGGGTTCGTCTTGAGGGCCTGCCCGACGAGGTTCGGCGCATCGCCGACGCGATGCAGGCGGCTGGGTGCGTGCTCGAGCGTTCGCGCGAGTACGCACCCAGCCGCGGCGGGAGCGGGTACGTGCGCGTATACCTCGACTGCGATCTGCCCGAGGAGGTCGAGGACGATGATTAACATCGACGGAATCGAGTACCGCACTGCTGCACAATGGGAGAAGAAGCACCGCCACGTGCTCAAAGGCCAGCTCAAGAAGGGTGTCGAGCGCTCCTGGCGCTCGCCCAACGGTAACGAGACGATGATGTTCTACAACATCGAGCAGACGCGCACCTGGGCGAAAAAGGACGTCGAGGCGGTCAACCGCCGCCGCCGCGCCGACGCCAAGGCGAAGCGCGAGGCCGAGGAGCGCGAGCGCATCGAGGGCGCCGCCCGCGCGGAACAGCATCGCAAAGACCTTCTCGATTGTTGGGGGGCTCACATCGACGAGGAAACCTTGCAGGAGGGCCGCCGCGACCACACCGCCTACCAGTGGTGCGATCTCGGCTTCGTCCCGATTGCCGAGGCTCGGTGGCGGCTTACCCGATACGGAGGCAATTCCGCATGGTATTACTGCTCTCCCTGGGATGTGCGCTATGACCCAGACCGCGCCAAGGAGCTGCTGGAGACGGGGCCGCGCGAGTACGACAGACTGCCCGACGGTCGCCCGTACGATGGGCGGCCGTGGTGGCAAGCGTAAAAAACGGGGAGGGTCAAAACCCTCCCCGTTTCGTCAGCGGTGTCGACCAGCCTACCTGCGAGTCCTGTAGACCCTGCTTCGGTGGTCAACATCGACAACAAGGATGACGAGAACATCGTCCTCGATATCGGCGACTATCCGATAGTCACCGACCCTATAGCGCCAGAGACCTGACTTGTTCTCGGTCAATCCCTTTCCCATGCTTCTCGGGTCTTCGAGCTGTGAAATCTCATGAAGTTTCGCCACGATCCTCTTGGCGATCTGCTTGTCCAGCTTCTTCATCGAACGCTGGACGTCCTTGTCGATCTCAATCCGCCAAGCCAAGGCTTTCCTCCAGCTCGTCGAGCGTCACGGTCTCGAGCCTGCCGGCCCGGTAATCCTCGACCTTCTTCAATAGGCCGTATTCGTACTCAAGCCTGTCAATCTCGGCAGCGAGCGCTTCTGTCATGTAGAAAGTCTTCGTGCGTCCCGTTGATTTCGCCAAACGGTCGTATCTGATTGCCAAGTCCTCGGGCATCCTCAATGCCGCGGTAGCAGTTGCCACGGTGCACCTCCCAATCATCTGTATAACACGTTATACATTCTAGCACACCATTCGCCGTTTAGGTGTAAAACACGTTATACGGATGGCCGCAGGGGTGTACAATAAATATATTGATAATATACGTCCTGTAAAGGCGGAGCCTTAGCCCTCGGGGGCGGGCCATGATCACGGGTTTCGCAGCCCGATTTTTTTTTGCCGCAGGGGTGTAAAATAACTGTATTGATAATATACGTCCTGTAAAGGCGGAGCCTTAGCCCTCGGGGGCGGCTGGTATGGAGGGTGGTGTTCAGTGGCAGATCGCAAGAAGAAACCCGGGCATGATGACGCCTGGTGGGCAGCCCAGCGCCATGCCTACATAGAGAAGAACGACATCCTTCTGTCCGACTATCCGTCCTGGGAATGGGTCAGCCCGTACGACTTCTGGCGGACTATCTTCCCCGATGGCTTCCTGCAGCCCCGCGGCGAGGTGGTCCCGTGGCATGAGAGGGGTGGCGGCCATCCCAACGGCATCGCCATCCAGATCACCCATAAGACCAAGACAGTCAAGACCAAGACGGGCATCGAGCACGATGTCCCCGTGATCGAGCGGTTCACGCTGACCGACGACCTCGACGGAGTTGAGGAGCGCGTCGTCGACTCGAACAGGAAGAACGAGTCCGTCTTTTGCGCACCCGTGTCGTATTTTGGCAAGAGCCGCGTTGCCGCGAACGCCCGGTTCCTGCACGCGTTCGCGATCGACCTCGACGGCGTCGGCGTGCAGGAGTTGAAGAACATGCTGAAGCAGTTCCGAAACGGCCGTGACCCGAAGTTCGCCGCGGACAAATGGGTATCCCTCCCCCAGCCGACCTTCCTCGTGAACTCGGGTACGGGTTTCCATCTCTACTACGTGCTCGACCAGCCGATTCCGCTGATCCCGCGTATCGTGCCGTTCGTGCAGGAGATCAAGGCGATGCTCACGGACTACATCTGGCGCGATACCGTCTCGACGCTCGAGGACGTCCAGCACCAGGGCATCTACCAGCCCTTCAGGATGCCCGGCACCCCGACGAAGCTCAACGGCAAGGCCGCCGGGTCGAAGATTAAGGACAAGTACGAGGCCGTGGCGTTCGTCCACAACGGCGAGGACGGGAA
>CATZTY010000235.1 GCA_958424475.1 uncultured Collinsella sp. | reverse complement strand
AGGACCCGGCGGTAAGCCAGACCAAGATTGACGAGGAAAAGGCCGAGCGCGACTTGGAACATCGCCTGCACGGTCGCGAGATCTTCCGCGGTGGCAAGCCCGACCGCGCGCCGTCCGATCTGCTGGAGCAGGATAAATAAGACGCCATCATCCCGCGTGAGCCAAGTGCCCGCGCGGGATGATTTTTCTGGGACGGGGATTAAATAATCATTCTGAGAGCGGGACTTTGTCGCCAACTGCATACATGGCAGACTGATTTTTCAATCCCCGTTCCAGAAAAATCATTATGCATAGAAAGTCATAATTATCATTTCGTAAACATTTCGATGAAATTAACGCCATGGCGCATACTTGCGGTTAAAATACCGCAAGGCCTAACTACCAACCTTTAAGCCGGTCCGGAGAGACCGGGAAGGAGAATTATGGCGAACAACCATACCGCGGGCGCTGCCGCCCGCACCTTCGCGCCCAGCGAGCTTTGCCAGCGCATGCTGGCCAAAACCAGCAAGGGCACCTGCGGTCCCTGCATCCTGTATCTTGAGGATGGGACCATTTTTTATGGACGTGCATGCGGCGCCGAGGGCACCGCGACCGGCGAAGTCTGCTTCAACACCTCGCTCGAGGGCTACTTTGAGGTCATGACCGACCCGAGTTATGCCGGCCAAATCGTAACCATGACCTATCCGCAGATCGGCAACTACGGTATCGACGAGACCGACGTCCAGTCGGCCTTCCCCGGCGACGCCGTGCGCCCTGCGAGCGCTCCGGCCATGCGCGGCATGATCGTTCGCGACATGTGCGCCACGCCTTCTAACTGGCGCTCGGCCGTTAGCGTGCCGGAGTACCTGCGCGCTCACGGCATCGTCGCTATCGAGGGCGTCGACACCCGCGCTCTGGTGCGCCATCTGCGCGACAATGGTTCCAAAATGGGCATTATCTCGACCGAGATCTTCGACGTCGACGAGCTTGCCGAGCGTCTGGCCGCAGCGCCCACGCTGGTAGGCGAGAACCTGGTCAAGACCGTAAGCTGCCCCGCGCCTCACGAGTTTGTGGCCGCCGACCTGCCTGCCACGCATGACTTTGCGCTTTCGGCTGCCGCTCCTGCCCGTCACAAAGTGGTCGCCTACGACTGCGGTGTGAAGCGCGGCATTCTGGAGGGCCTGGTGCGCGCCGGCTGCGATCTTACCGTCGTGCCGTGGGATACGCCCGCGAGTGAGGTGCTCGACATGAATCCCGATGGCGTCTTTTTGTCCAACGGCCCCGGCGACCCCGACGCCGTGGTGGAGACCTACGAGCAGGTGCAGCAGCTGATCGGCAAGGTGCCGGTCTTTGGTATTTGTCTTGGTCACCAGATGATCAGCCTGGCCTGCGGCGCCCAGATGGAAAAGCTTAAGTTCGGTCACCGCGGCGGCAACCAGCCGGTCATGAACCTGGTAAGCCGTCGCGTGGAGATCACCGCGCAAAACCATGGCTTTGGCCTGCTGTTCCCCAGCTTGGGCAAGCTTGTCCCCGAGCTTTCCGGCGGCGAGACCGAGCATGCGGCCGATGGAGATCTGCGCGTCTGGATGCGCCGCGGAATCGCGCCGGTCGTGATGAACGAGCGCTTTGGCCGCATTCGCCTGACACATGTGAACCTCAACGACGGCACCGCCGAGGGCATCCAGCTGCTCGACGCCCCGTGCTTCTCGGTCCAGTACCACCCCGAGGCCTCGCCTGGCCCCACCGATGCCCACTATCTCTTTACCGCCCTTACGCGACTCATGGACGGCGAGGAGAACTACCTGGACATCGACACCGCGAAGGACCGCCTGGCTGGCTGGAACTTTGCTGAGTCCGAGACCGCTGAGACCGAGGAGAACTAACATGCCTAAACGTACTGACATCAAGCGCATCCTCGTCATTGGTTCGGGCCCCATCGTCATCGGCCAGGCCTGCGAGTTCGACTACTCCGGCGCCCAGGCCTGCAAGGTGCTCAAGGAGGATGGCTTTGAGGTCATCCTGGTCAACTCCAACCCGGCGACCATCATGACCGACCCGGGTCTTGCCGACCGCACCTATGTCGAGCCCATCACCGCCGAATTTATCGAGCGCGTAATCAAGAAAGAGCGCCCGGACGTGCTGCTGCCCACGCTGGGCGGCCAGACCGGTCTGAACGCCGCCGTCGAGCTGGCGAAAGACGGCACGCTCGACAAGTACGGCGTCGAGATGATCGGCTGCGACCTGGCCGCCATCGAGCGCGGCGAGGACCGCAAGCTCTTTAACGAGGCCATGGCCGAGATCGGCCTGGAGGTCGCGCGCTCGGGCTATGCCTACAGCGTGGCCGACGCCGAGGCCATCGCCGAGCGCGTGGGATATCCCTGCGTACTGCGCCCGAGCTTTACCCTCGGCGGCGCCGGCGGCGGCATCGCTCACACCCACGAGGAGCTCGTCTCCATCGTGAGCCAGGGCCTTGAACTCTCGCCTGCCCACGAGGTGCTGGTCGAGGAGTCCATCGAGGGTTGGAAAGAGTACGAGATGGAGGTTATGCGTGACCACGCCGGCAACGGCATCATCGTGTGCTCCATCGAGAACCTCGACCCCATGGGCGTGCACACCGGCGACTCCATCACTGTGGCGCCGGCGCAGACGCTCTCCGACCTTGAGTATCAGCGCATGCGCGTGGCCTCGCTCGCCATTCTGGAGAAGATTGGCGTCGAGACCGGCGGCTCTAACGTGCAGTTTGCCGTGAACCCCCAGA
>CATZTY010000234.1 GCA_958424475.1 uncultured Collinsella sp. | reverse complement strand
TGCCGCAGTCTCGCACCTGTCCTCGCTTGGAGCGACGAGGGCGCACCTGTACACCGACTCCAACTGCTCGTGGAAGTTCTACGAGCTGCACGGCTTTAGGCGCGCGGCCACGCACCGCGCCAACCGCGAAGAGCGCCGCCACGACATGCCACGCGAAAGCTTCCTCTACGAACTCGACCTAACAGCCTAGGCCCAGCAGCCATACCTAGTCATTTAGGAACGTCCCCAGTGACTAGTCGTTGGGGACAGTCTTCGTAGGTAGCGCATAAAAAGGGATGGGCTTCCCCCGACGGCTGTCGAGAAAAGCCCATCCCATAATTTAGGACCGCTAGAACGTTCCGCCGCCGCCTCCGCCGACGCCACCACCGCCGCCGCCCGAGAAGCCGCCGCCACCGCCACCGCTCGAGCTGTCAGAGCTCGATGCCAGCTCACGGATGCTCTCGTGATACACGCCGTCGAACGAATCCATCGGCGACTCGTTGCCGTAATGATGGTAGTACCACCAGTAGCAGGGGTAATTGTCGTAGAAACCGTCGGCCTCGCGCACCTCGGGAGGAACAGCCTCGGCAAGCTGACGCAGGACTTCCTTGGAAACACCCAGCGCCGCACCCATCACCAGAAGTTTATTCCACAGTACCAGATCGCCCGGAACGGCTTCCTTTAGACGCGTGAAGTCCTCGAGCCAATGCTTAAGTGCCTTGCAGCGAGCCGCCACCTCGGCGCCCTCCGGCGTAAAGCGGCGGAACGTAAGGCCCACACCGATACCCACCAGCACAATCGGCACCGAGATAAACGCGGCGGTAATGTTCGCCTGTGCGCCATCGGTAAAGAAGATGGATCCCACGGGAACAAAGGCAATCAGGATACCAAGAACCAGGCAAAACACCATTGCAACAATGCCGTCCGAGGCAACGTACTCGCTATCGGCCAGCTTGCCCTTAACGGTGTTCTGATAGTCCTCGAGCTTGTCGCCCACGGGTGTAGCGTGCTGCTTGACGTAGTGCTGCAGCTCGTCGAACGTGCGCGAACGATCGCCGTTCTCGTCAGGCTTAGCACCGGCAAAGAAAACCTTGAGCACCATGCGGTCAATGCCCTTGGCCGACTTCCAGCCCGCATCACTCACCGTCACGCGATACGTCTGCTCTTCTTTTTCACGCCCCAACAGGCCCTTCTTGGCCTTGGTCACGGTCGCCTGCTCCAGCTTGATCACACGGTCGTCGGTGAGCTTCATAAGCGTGGCGATATATGCCTGATCGGGCACCTCGTTCCAGCTCATGAGGGCCGAAAGCACGGCGGGATGGTCGGCCGAGGGCACATCGCGGAAATATTCGTCCTGGAAAAGCGGCTTGGGCTTGCGCTTGCGCAGCTTGAGCATAACGATTGTGCCGGTAAAGGCCACCGCCGCAACAACACTTAGCACGGCAAGTGCATTGGCAATCATGCGAGCGTGAGCGCGGCGGGCGTTAGCTTCGTCGGCCCATTCCTTCTCTTCGCTCAGGATCGTTGACATGCGCTCTTCGCCCGCGGCGGCAAGCTGCGGCACCCAGTCGCTGGGGAAGGCGATGCGTGCCTCGGCGAATTCGCCCTGATGCACGCAGGGAATGGTATAGGTGACCATGGGCTCGTCCTCATCGAGCGACACGTCGCCCGTCAGCGGACCGTGGCCCCATGCGCGGAAGTTATCGCCCTTGACGGCCGCCGTCCCGACAGCGGCATTTGCGAAGCGCACTTCCATCTCGACATCGTCAGAATCCGCAGACCAGCCGTCACCCACGAACTTCCAGTAGAGCTCGGCGGTATCGGCCCAGTTCATAACCGCACCGGTCATGGTGTAGCTCACGTAATAGATCGAGCTGTCGCCGCTCTCGTGGGGGCTGAACACCTTAATCCTTACGCCGTCACCGGTCTGCTCGACCGTGTAGACGCCAGAATCGCCCTTGTTCGCGCTATCGACTTTGTTAAACGCGGTGTCCTCTTCCTCGACACTCAGCACGTCGACGCCCGCCGTGCCGCCCTGCTGGTTGGTGCCCGTATTGATCTCCCAAAACACGCCGTTGATATCGTCGTCGAAATCAAACTGGCGTCCCTCGACAACGGTCAGCGATCCATCGGCCTCGACCGTGGCACTGATGTAGGTTTGGGTCATGGAATACCCGTCGGCACGTGCAACGGCGGGCAACAGCAACAGCGCGCACGCGACGAGCGCGCAAATGGAAGCAAATCGCGCAAACGGGCAGCGCTGCCGACAGGTCTTGGCAACGGGGGCGTTCATAGGCACATCCTTTGTCTGTGATACCAGTAGCGTCATTGTCCCACGTTTGCGGGTTCATGTGACGAACATCTAGGTCAGCGGAGTATCAAACGGGACGAAAGCCACGCCCGCGGCCGGCACCTGGGGACGTTCCTTATCTGCCGGTAATCTGGAACACTCCTTGGCATAGCCCGCTCCGGCAATAGATACCACTTCATAGCTCCGTCACAGGTGTAGCGGCTTTGTGTGGGCGCGGCGTTAGCCGATTAAGCCGGCGAGCGAGGGGCATAAAGCAGTTGAGCGAAAACGGTTTGCCCCTTTGCCGTTCGCTTGAGGATCATGTCCCCCTTTTCCGCGGAAACCCCGGCAGTTGCGAAGAGCTGCCGGGGTTTCTGTCGTTTGAGGGGTTGGGCTGGCGGGCGGCGATCGAGCTTTCGAGGCTTATAGGACAAAAAGTGTGTCCACGTTGGGGGCATCGGCGCAGGTCGATGCCCCTTTTTCAGCCGTTTA
>CATZTY010000233.1 GCA_958424475.1 uncultured Collinsella sp. | reverse complement strand
CCACCTGCGTAAGGTTTTGGCGCAGTTCCGAAAACGCGACGGTAACCATAACTGCTCCTCTCAACATATATCTTCACTGCTAAGTATACACGTTAATGTTAATGTTAAAGTGTATAAAACTCATCACAATGGGGCAGCCCCGTTGTGGGACCTCACTGCGGGGCCCCTTTGCTTTGTATAAATCTTCTATCACTCCGGAACGACACCGCTCCGCAGGGTCACCCTCAGCAACCCACATGACGCAGATCATGCTGCCCGCCACCGCGCCCAAATAAAAACCTCCCGGAAAGCATCAACCTTTCCGGGAGGTTTTCTAATTTGATTATCGATGTCCTAAGCCTGGGGCACCTGACCAGTCGCCAAGATCTGTTCGAGGGCATCCTCGTCCAGCACGGGTACGCCCAGCTGCTCGGCCTTGGTGAGCTTGGAGCCCGCTTTGGGGCCGGCGACCAGATAACTCGTCTTCTTTGACACGCTGCCCGAAACCTTGGCGCCGAGCACCTTGAGCGCCGCGCCTGCCTCGTCGCGCGTGCGGTTGACGAGCGTGCCGGTGAGCACGAAGGTCAGGCCCGCGAGCGGCTGGGCGTCGGCGAGCTCGCCCGCCACGCCGGCATCGGCTGCGGCTTGCGCGTGCGCGGCGCCCAAGTCGACCTCGAGCGACAGGCCCGCCTGACGCAGGCGCTCCAGTACAGCGAGGTTCTCGGGCACGGCCAGGAACTGCTTGACGCTCGCCGCAATCTTGGGACCGATGCCCTCGCACTCGGCAATGTCCTCTTCACTCGCCAAGATGAGCTTGTCAATCGACAGGAATCGCTCGGCGATGACCTCGCCCACGCTCTTGCCCACGTGGCGGATGCCCAGGGCAAACAGCACGCGACCGAGCGGCTGGCTCTTGGACTTGTTGAGCTCGGCGATGATTTTCTCAGCCGTCTTGAGACCCACCGGAATGGGGTCGCCCTTCTTGACGCCCTTTTTGCTATTGGTGCTCGCGTACACGCGGCCCGTGTCCAGGCCGGCGATGTCGTCGACCGTGAGCTGGTAGAAGTCCGCGACATCGTGGATCAGGCCGGCGGCGATCATCTTGTCGACGATCTCGTCGCCTAGGCCATCGACGTCCATGCAGCCGCGGCTCACCCAGTGAAGCAGGCGCTCCTTGAGCTGCGCGGGGCAGTCGATGGAAACGCAACGGTAGGCGACCTCGCCGTCCTCGTGGACCACGGGGCTGCCGCACACGGGGCAGACCTCGGGCATGTGCCAGTCGGCCGAATCGACCGGGCGCTTGTCGAGCACCGGACCCACGACCTCGGGGATCACGTCGCCCGCCTTGTGCACGATGATAGTGTCGCCCTCGCGCACGTTTTTGCGGCGGATCTCGTCGATGTTGTGCAGCGTGGCGCGCGCGATGGTGGAGCCGGCGACCGTCACCGGGTCGAACTCGGCGACCGGCGTGAGCACACCGGTGCGGCCAACCTGGATGCGAATTTCGCGCAGGACGGTCTGCTTTTCCTCGGGCGGGAACTTAAAGGCAATCGCCCAGCGAGGCGCACGGGCGGTAAAGCCCAGGTCGAGCTGCTGCTGGAAGCTGTCCACCTTTACGACCACGCCGTCGATGTCGTAGTTCAGGTCACCGCGGTGCTCAAGCGCCTGAGCGCAGAACTCGTGAACCTCGGCGGGTGTAGCGCAACGGGCAACGTTAGGGTTGACGCTAAAGCCGGCGCTACGCAGCCAATCGAGGAACTCGCGCTGGCTGTGGACGTGCAGCGGGTCGGTATCGGCGATGGCATAGATAAAGGTGGCGAGATCGCGGCGCGCCGTAACCTTGGGATCCTTTTGGCGCAAGCTGCCGGCGGCGGCGTTGCGCGGGTTGGCGAAGGGGTCGCGTCCCTCGGCATCGGCCTCTTCATTCAGACGAACAAAGCTGCCCTTGGGCATATAGACCTCGCCGCGTACCTCAATGGTGCGCTCGCGGTCGGCACCCATGTGGGCGAGCGCCGGCTCGGACAGGTGCATGGGCACATCCTTGATGGTACGGACGTTGAGCGACACGTCCTCGCCCGTGGTGCCGTCACCGCGCGTGGCCGCGCGCACGAAGCTGCCGTTTTGGTAGGTAAGCGCCACGCCAAGGCCGTCGATCTTAAGCTCGCAGGTATAGGTGACGCTGCCGGCACCGAGGGCATCCTCAGTGCGCTGGAGCCACGCGTCGAGTTCGTCCAGATCCATGGCATCGTCCATGGAATACATGCGTGCCATGTGCGTGACCGGCGTAAACTGCTCGCTCACGTAGCCGCCCACGCGCTGGGTATAGCTGTCGGGCGTCACCAGGTCGGGGTAGGTCGCCTCGATTTCCTGCAGCTCAACAAGCATTTTGTCAAAGGCGGCATCCGTGATCTCGGGTGCATCGAGCATGTAGTAGCGGTACGCGTGGTAATCGAGCTCGTGGCGCAGCTCGGCCGCGCGCGCTGCCACCTGGGCATGGGCGTCGGTCGATGCGGTGGTTTCCGCGGTCGTGGACGTTTCGGTATCGATGTCCACGCCGTCGCCAAACAGGCTCGATTGCTCCATAGCGGCACTCCTTCGCTCGATTTCAAACGGATACAAGAGTACCACCGGTCGCAACGGGGCCGAATAGCGGTCTCAAACCGCACCGAATCGGCAGCCGCCAGACTGGGGTGGATCGCGCGATTAAACCATACCCTTGCCATTTCTAAATGATCCGTTTTCCTCCGTCCCCAACGGATCAATAAGAAAAGAGGGGCTGTCCC
>CATZTY010000232.1 GCA_958424475.1 uncultured Collinsella sp. | reverse complement strand
AGAACAGCAAAAAGACGCCGTAGAGCACCGTGCCCGCAACGAGCATGACAGTATTGGAGCCCCAAAACGAGGGCAGAATCTCGTCCTCGCGCTCGGCAAACAACATATCAGCCAAAAAGCGCGTGACCGGCATAGAGAAAAAGCTCGTGAGCGTAAGCGAGGCCAGCAGTGTGTAGGTCACCATGCACACCAGCAGATCCTGGTTGGCACGGTCCACACCCCACAGACCGCACAGCACCAAGATACCCACCTGGAGTAGCACGCCCAACAGCATGGGGCCCGTGCACACAATGCCGGCGTAGCCGTAAGCGCGCATCGTGGCAAACAGGCCCTTGCGCCTAAATAGGCGCTTGAGCTCAAAACCAATTCCGGCCACCGGCTACTCCCCCTCTCTGGGCAGGTTAAACGCACACGCCGTCTCGTCGTACAGCGCGCGATAGTTGGCGAGCATCTGCTCGTGCAAAAAGTACGTGGCAACGCGACGCTGCCCGCGCTCCCCCATCTCAATGCGACGGGCGCGGCTCACGCACATGCGCTCCATGGCATCGGCCAAGCCCTTGCGATACATGGGCGGCGTCACAAAACCCGCGACGCCAAAGTCGTCACCCGGAGCGCCTTCGAGCAGCTCGCGGCAGCAGCCCACCTCGGTCGTCACGCAGGGACGACGCGCTGCAAGCGACTCCAGCACGCTAAGCGGCTGGCCCTCGGAGATGCTCGTCAAAATGGTAAAGTCGAGCTTTTCCATGTACTCGACCACGTTGACGCGACCAGTAAAGATCAGGTCGCGCACGCCCAGGGTATCGACCAGCGCGTGGCACTCGGCGCCGTACTCTTCGTCGTCCACGCCGCCCATGATGTGCAGGCGCACCTTGGGCAGTCGCTCGTGCAGCTCAAAGAAGGCATAGATCATAGTCTTGACGTCCTTGATGGGCGCCAGGCGCACCACCGCGCCAATGTCCACCCAGCCGTCATCGGGCTTTAAGGGAATGTCCTTAAAGCGGTCGAACTGAATGCCGTTGGGGATGACCAGGCATTTGTCCGCATCGCAGCCCATATCAATCTGCGTCTTGCGGGCGTTATGGAACAAACTCGTCACGCGGAAGGCGCGGCGGTAGATCTCCTCCGAAAGCAGGTAGAAAAAGCGAATCCAGCGGTCCTTAAACGACGGCACCACCCAATCGGCGCGAATGATCTCTTCCTCGCGCTCGCGGGTATAGATGCCATGCTCGGTCAGCAGCACCGGCGCATGGTGAACGCTTGAGCCTAGGCAGGCGAGCAGGCCACCGTAGCCGGTCGATATGGCATGGTACACATCGGCCACCGGCACCTCGCTGCCCAACAGGTAGAGCACGGGCAGCAACATGGAACGCATGGTGTGGAATGCATCGGCAAAGGGCGTGTAGGGATACTCGGCCAGGCACACGTCGCGAAAGATATCCATAAACGTGCGGCTCTGCAAAAACGAGAGCGGATGCACGCGACGGCGCTGGAAAATGTCGAACAGCACGTCCCAATCCGGATTGGAGAGCGACACCAGGCGGCGTAGCGCCTCGCGCTCACGGTCGTTAAAACTGGCTTCGTGCTGCTCGCCCGAAAGCCGCAGGGCATCGTCTAGGAACACCTCGTGCACCTCGACCACGTTGCCGGGCAGCTCGTAGACAAACTTGCCGCGATCGGCAGCATGCGCGCCAATCACCCACAACACAAACTCGTGCTCTGGCATAGCCGTAATGTAGCCGTGCATCCAGGTGGACACGCCGCCGTGCACATAGGGGTAGCAACCCTCGAGTACCAAGCAGATCCTCATTTGTCGCCACCCTCCTTACGCTCAATGGTCACCGTCTTGTCCGTGGCTTTAACCAGGTACAGGTCGCCCGTCAGATGCGTAATCTCGCCACCCGTGACTGCGCCCGGCTCGCCGTCGTTGGCGCGGAACATGAGCCACGCCTCGTCGTGGAAATTGCCCAGGCTGAGCGTCCAGACATCCGCACTTGTATCCACGCTCACCGTAACCGACGAAAAGCGCTGGATAGCACCAGAGCATTCCGAGCCGGTCTGGCGACGCAGGTCGGGCGCAGACTTGGTAAGCCACTCCAGGTAGTCGGTCAGGCCGCCCTTGTAGACCTCCCAGCCCTCCGTAGCGCCGCGATCGGGATCGAGCAGGTCGTCCGGGTGCATAAAGTGCGTGCTCACATAGTGCATGTTGAGCTCGGACACGGCTGCCAGGCGCATATAGGAATCGTCGACCATGCCGCCCGAGACAATGCGCGGCTGCTCCACAATGCCGTCGCTCGCCACGCCAAACTCCTGCACGTACGGCAGGTCGGTGCCGTCCTCAAAATACGTACCGGCGATGGTCTTAATGCGCGGAACGTCGGTGCCGATAAGCTTGCGCGCACGGGCCGAAAGGATATTCGACGGCGGCACGTAGACCGAGCCGTGCGCGTTGGGCAGCACCTCGTCCTGGAAGGCAATAAGCTCGTTGAGCGATGCGACGAGCGTCTCCTTGTTCTTCCACGTCTTGTAATCGTACAGCGTGCCATAGTCGGTATCCCAGAGCGCCAGCGGCTGATGGTTGTAGCCGTGAAAGCCCAGCTCTCCGCCCATCTGCAGCAGCATGCCGCCAAAGTAGCGGAACTGCGTGGTATCGGGTTGGCGCGCGGGTTCGGTCTGGTTGGCCGCGTCCTCGTAGTTTTCGATCATCACGCCGGTATAGCGAATGCCGTATTTTTGCGCGAGCTTTTGCAGATCGGGCCACCACACCTTGGAA
>CATZTY010000231.1 GCA_958424475.1 uncultured Collinsella sp. | reverse complement strand
GCTGGGCGCGACGATGTCCTTGTCCAGAATGACGAAATGACCAATGCCGCCGCGGGCGAGCGCCTCGCAGCAATTGGACCCCACACCTCCGCAGCCGAGCATCAGCACCGTAGCATCGGCGAGCTTATCGAGTGCCTCGCGGCCCATGATGATCTCGAGCTTGGTGTCGCGTGTCTCGACGAGAGCGGCAGCGGTTTCGGTCATAGACATCCTCCGATGGGGAAGCGAATCGTGTTTTAGCTATCGTCATTATAGGTAATCGCCATAGGTTGCGATGGCGTTTACTTTGATGTGGTTTGAAGCATTGCGATTAGATAATTAGACAAACATCTAAATATCGAGTATAGTGTGCGCGTCATGAGAGATGATGAGAGGAGGTCTTATGCCGGGAGAGGGTTTTAAGGCGCTGGCCGATCCTACACGGCGTCACATTTTGGAACTGCTGCGCGAGGGCAATTGCACGGCCGGGGAGCTTGCCGAGCATTTTGACATCAGCAAGCCGTCATTGAGCCATCACTTGGCGACGCTCAAAAACGCCGGGTTGGTGACCGACGAGCGCCATGGCCAAAACATCGTATACAGCTTAAACACCACCGTCATGCAGGACTTGATCGGTTGGTTTATGGGCTTTACAAACACGGAAGGTGATAAGGATGAATAACGAAAACAAGGGCATTCACGCCACGGGGGTATCGCGGCGTGTGTGGATTGCGCTGATCGCTCTGTGCGTCGCCAATGTCGTAGTGCACCTCATAGTGATGCCGAGCTTGCCTGCGCAGATTCCCACGCACTGGGGAGCGAACGGCGCCGTCGACGGTTGGGGCCCTAGCTGGATGGCCTCCGCGCTCGGCGTGCTGCCTCTGGCACTTCTTGCAATGTTCCGCGTGGTGCCGCACATCGATCCCAAAGGTGAGGCATATCGAACCTCGGGCAAGTTCTATCAGGGCTTCGTAATCGCCTTTACCTTGTTCATGTGTGCCGTAAGCTGGCTGGGAGAGCTTACGGTCTGGGGCGTGGTGCCGGCGGTCGGTTCGGTCAACGTGCTGATTTCCGGTGCTATCGGTTTGCTGTTCATCGGCGCAGGCAACTACTTGCCGCGTGTGAAGCAGAACTATACGCTCGGTATCAAGACACCTTGGGCGCTTGCCGATCCCGAGAACTGGCGCCGTACGCAGCGTTTTGGCGGCGCCTGCTTTATGGTGCTGGGTATTGGCCTGATTGTGATGGGCGTGGCAGGCAGCGTGCTTTCGAGTGAAGTCGTCGCCGCGGTGATTGCGGTTCTGGCGTTTGGTTCGGTTGGAGCCGTCTACGTCTACTCGTATCTGTTGTGGCGCAAATCGCAGCGAGCCGCTCGTTAAGGTTGCGGAAAACTAGCGTACGCAGTTCATAGTATGTTCCGGGGGACTTTTCCCAGGTAGTATTAGGGGCGTGGGCAACCATGCCCCTTTTTCGTTAAGTTTCAGAGCTGGTTTCCTCATTTCGTTTCCACTAAAGCGAATCAAGAATAGGGAAACAGCAGGTAGAAAGGATAGAACAGACATATGGCGGAGTTTATCTACCAGATGTATCAGGCTCGCAAGGCCCATGGCGACAAGGTAATCCTTGACGACGTGACCCTGAGCTTCTACCCCGGTGCCAAGATCGGCGTCGTGGGTCCCAACGGCATGGGCAAGTCGACCCTGCTCAAGATCATGGCCGGCATCGAGGAGGTCTCCAACGGCGATGCCAGGCTCACCCCCGGCTACACCGTGGGCATCCTGCAGCAGGAGCCGCCGCTCGACGATGACAAGACCGTCATCGAGAACGTGCGCATGGCGTTTGGCGACATGATCGCCAAGGTCGATCGCTTCAACAAGATCGGCGAGGAGATGTGCGACCCGGACTGCGACATGGACGCCCTCATGGCCGAGATGGGCAAGCTCCAGGACGAGATCGATGCCGCCGACGGCTGGGATATCGATTCCAAGCTCGGCCAGGCCATGGACGCCCTGCAGCTGCCCGATTCCGACATGCCGGTCAACGTGCTTTCCGGCGGCGAGCGCCGTCGTGTTGCCCTGTGCAAGCTGCTGCTCGAGGCTCCCGACCTGCTGCTGCTCGACGAGCCCACGAACCACCTGGACGCCGAGTCGATCCTGTGGCTCGAGCACTTCCTGCATAACTATCAGGGCGCGGTGCTTGCCGTCACACACGATCGCTACTTCCTGGATAACGTTGCCGAGTGGATCTGCGAGGTCGACCGCGGTCACCTTTATCCCTACAAGGGCAACTACTCCACGTATCTGGAGACCAAGGCCGCGCGTATCGAGGCGCAGGGCAACCGTGACGCCAAGCTCGCCAAGCGCATGGAGGCCGAGCTCGAGTGGGTACGCAGTTCACCCAAGGCTCGCCAGGCCAAGAACAAGGCTCGTCTGGCTCGCTACGAGGAGATGGAGGCCGAGGCCCGCGCAAGCCAGAAGCTCGACTGGACCGATATCCGCATCCCTGTGGGCCCGCGTCTGGGCAACAAGGTGCTCGAGGCCCATCACCTGCACAAGGAGTTCGACGGTCGCGTGCTCATCGATGACCTTTCGTTCACCCTGCCGCGCAACGGCATCGTGGGCGTGATCGGCCCCAACGGTGTCGGTAAGACCACGCTGTTCAAGACGATTGTGGGTCTGGAGCCGCTGACTTCGGGCGAGCTCGAGGTGGGCGAGACCGTCAAGATTAGCTACGTTGATCAGAACCGCTCCGGCATCGACCCCGACAAGAACCTGTGGGAGGTCGTCTCGGACGGCCTGGAC
>CATZTY010000230.1 GCA_958424475.1 uncultured Collinsella sp. | reverse complement strand
ACTTCGGCGCGTTCGTCAAGCTGACGCCGGGCAAGGACGGCCTGCTGCACATCTCCCGCGTTGCCAAGGGCCGCGTGGAGAAGGTCGAGGACGTCCTCAACGTGGGCGACGAGGTCAAGGTCGTCGTCATCGAGGTCGACGATCGTGGCAAGATCTCGCTCGATCGTCTGGACAAGCCCGAGGCCCCGGCTCGCGCCGAGGGTGCCTCCGAGGGCGACGGCGAGCACTTCCAGCGCCGTGAGCGTCCGCGTCGCGAGCGCTCCGAGCGCAGCGACCGTCCGCGCCGTCCCGGCGACAACGGAGGCCGCAAGCCCCGCCGTCACCACGACGCCGAGTAACAGCTAGACATAAGCAGCTCAAAAAGGGCGACTCCTAAGGGGGTCGCCCTTTTGCTTGCGCCCGGGAGGGCCGCATATGAAGTTTCCTGCTCTACAGTCCTGCGCAAGACGGAAAGCACATTAAGTGCTTTCCTTTGCGTGCGGAACTCGCGATAAACTTCATATGCGTCCCTCCCGGGCGCAAGCAAAAGGGCTGGTTAGTGCCGCTCGCTATTTAGTTAGACAGTCTATCCAGTAGTCAGATTTCGGATTTATAGATAGACGCTGCAGCATATCCCCAGATAAAACCTACCAAAATAAACCTGTCCCTTATTGTCAGGTCAGGGCTCAGCGGCCCCGGCACGGGCTAAGTTTATCGCGAGTTCCGCACGAACAGGAGGCCACTTAATGTGGCCTCCGTCGTGAGCAGGACTGTAGAGCAGGAAACTTCATCAGCGCCCGCCCCACGGGAAACCGGCGGGATAGACCAGTTCAGATGGGGCTTTGATGCATGGGTGGTCTGTTGTTGTGCAAATGGGTATCATACTGTGGTTATTGCATCGACTCTGTGGTGCATGTTTGTACGTTCCCGGCGGTCGGTTTGCCAGAAGCGCCCCGTCGGTTGTTTCAGACCCGTTTCGAAGAAAGGAAACAACACTCACCTATGGCAGCTAAAAAATCATCTCCCTTGAAGATCATCCCGCTCGGCGGCCTTGACGGCATTGGCAAGAACATGACGGTCTTCGAGTGCGGCGACGACATGGTGCTCGTCGACGCCGGACTTATGTTCCCCGACGACTCCCAGCCCGGTATCGACCTGGTGCTTCCTGACTACACCTACGTTCTTGAAAACGAGGAGAAGCTCCGCGGTATCGTCGTCACCCACGGCCACGAGGACCACACCGGTTCGCTTCCGTATCTGCTGCAGGACCTCAACAACAAGGTGCCCATCTTCTCGAGCAAGCTGACGCTCGGTTTTATCGAGGGTAAGCTTTCTGAGTTCCGCATCCGCGCACCTAAGTTCCGCGAGGTCAAGGGCGGCAGCCATGTCAACCTCGGCGGCATCTCGCTCGACTTCTTCTCGATGACGCACTCCATCCCCGGCGCTCTGGGCGTGTTCATCCGCACCAACCAGGGCACCGTTATGCACACCGGCGACTTTAAGCTCGACCAGACGCCCATCGATGGTGTCACGCCCGACTATGCCGCTATCAGCCGCTTTGCCAAGCAGGGCATCGACCTGTTGCTGTCCGACTCCACCAATGCCACGGTTCCCGGCTTTACCAAGTCCGAGGCCGAGGTTGGTCCCAACCTGCTGCACGCCATCAAGAACGCCCCGGGTCGCGTGTTCGTCGCGTCGTTCTCGAGCCACATCCATCGTTTGCAGCAGATCTGCGATGCCGCCCGCAAGTGCGGACGTAAGGTCGTTGTTACCGGTCGCTCCATGCTCACTAACACCCGCGTGGCGCGTGAGCTGGGCTACCTCAACATCGACGACGCCGATATTCTCGATGCCTTCGACATTGATAACCTGCCCGACGACAAGATTGTCGTCATGTGCACCGGTTCTCAGGGCGAGCCGCTGTCGGCCCTGTCCCGCATGGCCAACGGCGAGCACAAGACGCTCTCCATCCACGAGGGCGATACCGTTATCCTCTCGGCAACTCCTGTTCCCGGCAATGAGAAAGCCGTCCAGCAGGTCGTCAACAGCCTGGCCAAGCTAGGCTGCGACGTGTGGGATAAGAACCGCGCTCTCGTCCACGTCTCGGGTCACGGCAGCCAGGAGGAGCTCAAGCTCCTGATGGCCATGGCCAAGCCCACGTACTTTATGCCGGTTCACGGTGAGGCCGTGCATCTGCGCGCCCATGCCCAGCTGGCCCGCAAGATGGGCATCAAGGACGATCATATCTTTATCCTCGATAACGGCGACACGCTCGAGATGCGCGGCGGTATCGTCAAGCGCGGTACGCCCGTCGAGTCCGGCGTCGTCTACGTCGACGGCCTGCGTATCGGCGATACCGACCCCATCGTCCTGCGCGATCGTCAGAAGCTCGCCAACGACGGTATGGTTACCGCTGTTGCCATCGTCTCGCTCAAGCACAAGAAGATCGAGGCCATCGAGTTCTCGGGCCGCGGCGTCTCGTTTGCCATCGACGACCAGTTCTCCGAGGATGCCTCCGCGTCCATTATGAAGACGATCGAGAAGGGCAAGTTCAGCTTTACGAGCAGCGGCTCCGATGCCATTCGCAAGGCCGTGCGCGATTCGCTCTCTAACTTTATCTGGAGCCGTACGCGCACCCGTCCGATGATCATCCCGGTCGTCATGGAGGTTTAGTTTGGCGCGCGGATCTGCACAAAACGCCAAAGGCAATAAGGCCAATAACCAACCGGCATCTGCTAAGGGTGCCGGTTCCCATCTGCGTGCCAATAAGGGCCACGAGGCGGACTTTGACGATTTTGAGCCCCTGGTCGAGCCTT
>CATZTY010000229.1 GCA_958424475.1 uncultured Collinsella sp. | reverse complement strand
GCCTCCAAGGAGGAGCTCTCGCAGACCGAGAACACGCAGCCGTGCGTGTTCGTTCACGACCTGGCAGCAGCTGCCGCCCTGCGTGAGCGCGGCGTGGTGCCTGCCGCCTGTGCGGGATTCTCGCTGGGCGAGGTCGCCGCGCTCACCTTTGCGGGGGCGTTCGATACGCGAGCGGGCTTTGAGCTTGTGCGCGAGCGCGCGGCGCTGATGGCCGCGGCTGCCGAGCGCCATCCGGGCGGCATGCGCGCCGTCATCAAGCTCGATGCGGTGCAAGTCGAGGGCCTGGCAAAACAGGCCGGCGAGGACTGCTGGCCGGTCAACTACAACAGCCCGCAGCAGACGGTTGTTGCCGGAGCGCCCGAGGCGCTGCAGACCCTCGACGTCCTAGTAAAAGAGGCTGGCGGCCGCGCTATGAAAGTCGCGGTGTCGGGTGCATTCCATAGCCCCTATATGGCAGAGGCGACTGAGGGGCTGGCGACGTATATCCAAGCCGGCCACGCGCCGTCTCCGCTGCTGATTCCGGTCATGGCAAACATGACGGCGGCGCCCTATCCGACGGACCCGCGAGCAGCATCGGATGTCTTGGCCAACCAGGTGAGCCATGCCGTGCGCTGGGTCGACACTCTGCACACTCTGCAGGATCAGGGCATCGATACGTTTATTGAGGTCGGACCTGGCAAAACGCTGTCGGGCCTGGTCAAGCGTACGCTGAGCGACGTTCGCGTGTATTCGTGCGAAACGGCCGAGCAGGTCGAAGCTATTGCCGACGAGCTCGCATAGTCCACAGGGCTGTAACCCGAAAGGAATGACATGGGCAACTTGAACAACGGTACGCTCGGGCGCAACGACTCGCGTCGCGTGGCGCTGGTCACGGGCGGCTCGCGTGGTATCGGCCGCGCCTGCGCTGTCGGTCTGGCGGAGGACGGCTTTGATATCGCCGTCGTCTATGCCGGCAGCGTCGATGCGGCGCGCGAGACGTGCGACGCCTGCACGGCGGCTGGCGCCACGGCGCGCTCATATCAATGTGACGTGGCCGACCCCGCTGCCGTCAACGCGTGCGTGGAAGCGGTCCTCAACGACTTTGGCTCCATTTGGGCGCTCGTCAACAACGCTGGCATCACCCGCGATGGCCTGCTCATGCGCATGGGCGATGACACCTTCGATCGCGTGCTCGATGTCAACCTTAAAGGAACGTTTAACACGACGCGCGCGCTCACCAAGACCTTTATGCGCCAGCGCGGCGGCTGCGTCGTCAACATGAGCTCGGTTGTGGGCCTGATGGGCAATGCCGGGCAGGCCAACTACGCTGCCTCCAAGGCGGGCGTGATCGGCCTGACCAAGGCGGTGGCGCGCGAGCTTGCGCCCCGCGGTGTACGAGTGAACGCGGTCGCCCCCGGGTTTGTCGAGACAGATATGACGGCAAAGCTTTCGGAGAAGGTTCGCGCGGCAACCGAGGAGCAGATTCCCCTAAAGCGCATGGCGCGCCCCGAGGAAGTGGCCGGCGTGGTGCGCTTTTTGGCGAGTGATGCGGCTGCCTACATTACGGGCGAGGTCGTGCGCGTCGACGGCGGAATGGCGATGTAGAAACCAGGGCCGAACAACGGCTTGAATGAGGAGACCATGATGGAACAGAGAGTTGCAATCACCGGTATCGGTGCCGTATCGCCGCTCGGCAACACAGCGCTTGCTACCTGGGCGGCCATGTGCGCCGGCACGTGCGGCATCGGCCCGATCACGCACTTCGATACCGATGCGTTTGCCGTCAAGGTGGCAGCCGAGGTCAAGGGTTTTGACGGCAACGAGTACTTTGGCAAGCGTGATGCCAAGCACCTGGACCCCTGCGTTCAGTTTGCCCTGGCAGCGTCGGACGAGGCCATGCACGATGCGGGCTTTGATGTCGAGGGCGCCATCGATCGCGAGCGCCTGGGCGTCTACGTGGGTTCAGGCGTGGGCGGCATGCAGACACTCGTCGACAACGTCCATACGATCGCCGACCGTGGGCCCCGCCGTGCATCGCCCTATATGATCGCGATGATGATCCCCAACATGGCATCGGGCAATATCGCGATCCGCCACAAGGCAAAGGGCCCGACCCTGCCCGTGGTGACCGCGTGCGCAACCTCGGCCCATGCGGTGGGCGAGGCGTTCCGCGCCATCAAGCACGGCTATGCCGACGCGATCCTTGCGGGCGGTGCCGAGGCGGCCATTATCCCCGATGCCGTTGCAGGCTTTACGTCCTGCCGCGCATTGACCACCAACCCCGATCCCGCGACGGCTTGCCGCCCGTTCGATGCAGACCGCGACGGCTTTGTGATGGGCGAGGGTGCCTGCGTGCTGGTGCTCGAGAGCATGGAACATGCGCAGGCGCGCGGTGCGCACATTTATGCCGAGGTCGTGGGCTACGGCAACACCGATGATGCCTATCACATCACGAGTCCCGATCCCGAGGCTGCCGGCATTGCCCGCGCGATATCGCTGGCGGTTGCCGAGGGCGACGTCAAGCCTTCCGAGGGTCTCTACATCAATGCCCACGGCACCTCGACCAAACTCAACGATTCGTCCGAGACGGCGGGCATCAAGCGAGCGCTCGGCGAGGACGCGGCGCGCGCCGCACATGTCTCGTCGACCAAGTCGATGACGGGGCACATGATCGGTGCCACGGGCGCCATCGAGGTCATGGCCTGCGCCATGGCGCTCGAGCAGGGCGTGGTGCCGCCGACCATTAACTACCACACGCCCGATCCCGCCTGCGATCTTGACTACACGCCCAATCGCGCGGTTCGCGCCGACCTTACCTGGGCGCTTTCGACCAACCTGGGCTTT
>CATZTY010000228.1 GCA_958424475.1 uncultured Collinsella sp. | reverse complement strand
CCGCCGACATGAGCCTAGTCGACTACCTGGGCATCGGCCCACTCCACGAGACCGAGACCAAGCGCGACTGCGGACGCGCGGCCGACGGCTCTATCATCACCAAGAGCTTTGAGGACCTGGCCGCACTTCACGCGGCAAGCCCCGTGCCCATCGTGGTGGGCGGCGGCGTCAAGACGGCCGACCTGCCGCAGCTTAAGGCCACCGGCGTCGACGGCTTCTTTGTGGTGAGTGCCGTCTGCAGCGCCGATGACCCCTACGCCGCGGCCAAGGAGCTCGTAGACACCTGGCAGCAGGCATAGGCATAGGCCGAGCAACTGATTCGCAGCCTCATATCTTCAGCAATGGAAAGCGCATCCCAGTTTGGACCTCCATTCCGGGATGCGCTTTCCGCATGCGACCCTTACCCCGCCAGATACGCTTCCAGCGCGGGCAAGGTCGTCTCCGCATCGCGACGACCGATCTGGTAGATGCGCTCGAGTTCATCGGGCTCGCGGCACAGCGACGGCACCTTCACCGATTCGCTCGGACGCACCACAAAGATATCGCCGGCGACCTCACGACGTGCCAGGTCATCGAGCGTGGCATTGTAAACCTCATGCCGATGCTCAAGCGCTGCGACAAACTCCGGATAGTGACGGAACACGCGCCGCAGCATGGGCATCACGCTGTTGGGCTGCTTTACAAAGCCCACCGGCTGCGTGAGCACCACGATATTGCGGTCATACCCCTGCGCAAACAGCCATGCACTGGGAATGGAATCAGCCACGCCGCCATCCAGATACTTATGCCCGTCAATAGCAACGGGACGCGTCGCCACGGGAATCGCCGACGATGCCCGGATCCACTCGATATCCCTCTCGTCGCCATAGGGCAGGTCGTGGTAGACGGCCTTACCCGTCTCGATATCGGTACACACGCACGTAAATCGCATGGGGCAGGCGCGATACGCCTCCAAGTCGATGGGATCGCGCTCGATGGGCACCTCGTGATAGGCAAAATCGGCATTGAACATGTCGCCGGTTCGCAACCAGCTTGCTACACCCGCATAGCGCTTATCGGCACAATAGGCCTTGTTGTAGCGAATGGCGCGGCCGATCTGGCGCGATTTAAAGTTGTAGCCAAACGCCGCGCCCGCCGAGACGCCCACCATATGGTCGCAGGTCAAACCGTGCTCCATCCATACATCGAGCACGCCCGCTGTATACATACCGCGGTAGCCGCCTCCCTCGAGCGCCAGCCCCACCGTGCGCGTCGTATTTGACTGTGCCATGCGACCATCTCCGTCCCCACAAATTCAAACGGAACAAGTATACCCGTCAACATATATCGTCTCAGTCGCATTTTCATCGAACATCGCATCGTCGCGCTACCGCCTGTCGAATAATAGCCGCCCACAGCATGTGCACCCATATATAATTGTGTACTGTTGTTTACACTACTCAGCTGTTATCAACAGCGAACATTAGCCGGCAAATTAACTCAACAACGCGGCAAGGCGGGGGCCTGGATACACGCAAAACGCCGAGCAACGACGCGTGTACACAACGAGCTCGCCCGACGCAATCCGCCCCGACCTCAGAAAGCCGCTTAGAACATGGATACTGTCAGCAATTACACCGAAACGCTCGAAAAGACCGTCCGTGACCTTCTCGAGCGGCAGGAGGATCTGATCAGGACCGCCTTTACCGACCAGCTTACTGGGCTTGGCAACCGTGGCGGCTTTGCCCGTTCCCTCGAGGAGCTCTGGGAGCAGGACGCCCCCGTTACCATGGCGTTCATCGATATCGACAATCTCAAGCACTGCAACGACGTCTTTGGGCATGACGAGGGCAACCGCTATATCTTGCAGGTAAGTCTCTATCTTAAGCTGTATATGAAGGTGGGCGAAGCGGCGTTTCGCATAGGCGGCGACGAGTTTGCCATCCTATCTACAATTGCAACCGAGGACGACCTCGCCGAACGTCTGAAACACTGCCGAACGGTTCTGCTCAAAAACAACGATTCCGAGATGCCCCGCTCGTTTAGCTACGGAGTGTCACATGCCGACCCCGCCCTGGGCGAAGCTTCCAATCGCATGACGCTCGATGCCGACCATCGCATGTACGACTACAAGCTGCGTCATGCCATGCACCTCGATCGACGCAATATCACGCAAGTTCACGCCGACGACTTCGAAATAAGCGATCGAATTTTTGACGCCTTTTCGATGCTCAACGAGGGGCGTTATTTCTTTATCGAGAACTTGGACAAACATCGCACCCTTTGGTCACAAGGTGCCTTGCGCGATCTTGGCCTTCCCTCGGAGCACATAGACAACTGTCGCGATTACTGGAAAACGCGCGTCCATCCCGACGACCTTGAGGCCTGCATCAACGACATCGACCAAGTCTACAACGGCGCCAAGCACCGTCGCGTCATGCAGTATCGTGTGCGCAACGCCGTCGGCGACTACGTCCTTTGCCGTGCTCGCGGGTTTCGTATCGACGGCGACGGAAATGTCCCCTCGCTCTATGTCGGCGAGCTCGTCAACCACCCACTTGCCGAAACCGTCGATGCCGCCACAGGTCTCGGAACGCAGCGCATGCTGGCCAACGCCATCGACGCCTGCCGCCGCGACCGCTGCGAGACGGGGCTTATAGCGGTGCGCATTCGTGGCACGACAAAGCTCAACGAGCTCTACGGGGCCGAGGCTGTCGACAACATGCTTGCCGAATACGCAGGCCGCATGCTGTCGATCACCCGCGGCAGGAGCAGGGTCTACCGTTCACGAAGCGCCCAGTTTGTCGTGCTCAGCAACGATTTGGACCACGAGGCATTCGAGCAACTGA
>CATZTY010000227.1 GCA_958424475.1 uncultured Collinsella sp. | reverse complement strand
TCGTACCCGCAAGGGCCCGAAGCGTCAGATCGGTGCTAAGAAGAAGAAATAAGGAGCGCTAGATAGATGGCTACTGCTAAGAAGAACGTTCGCGCTGCCCGTCTGAAGCGCGCGGACCGTAAGAACATTTCCGTGGGCCAGGCTCACATTCGTTCTACGTTCAACAACACGATCGTTTCGATCACCGATCCCCAGGGCAACGTCATTTCCTGGAAGTCGGCTGGCCAGGTGGGCTTCAAGGGCTCTCGTAAGTCCACGCCGTTCGCTGCCCAGATGGCTGCCGAGGCTGCTGCCAAGCAGGCCATGGAGCACGGTATGAAGAAGGTTTCCGTCTTCGTCAAGGGCCCCGGCTCCGGTCGTGAGACCGCCATCCGCTCCCTCCAGGCTGCTGGCCTCGAGGTCTCGAGCATCCAGGACAAGACCCCCATTCCGCACAACGGCTGCCGCCCCAAGAAGCGTCGCCGCGTGTAACTGAAAGGATCGTATCAATATGGCAATCGACAGGACTCCTGTTCTTAAGCGCTGCCGTCAGCTCGGGATCGATCCCGCTGAGCTCGGTTACAGCAGCAAGAAGGAATCTATCCGTCAGCCCAAGCGCCGTCGCAAGGAATCTGAGTACGGCATGCAGCTGCGCGAGAAGCAGAAGGTCAAGTTCATCTATGGCGTTCTGGAGAAGCAGTTCCACGGCTACTTCAACAAGGCCCGTAAGATGAACGGCGTCACCGGTGAGAACCTCATGATCATCCTTGAGTCTCGCCTCGACAACGTCGTCTTCCGTCTTGGCTTCGCCCGCACCCGCAAAGAGGCTCGTCAGTCCGTCCGTCACGGCCACTTCACCGTGAACGGCAAGCGCGTGGACATTCCGTCCTACCGCGTCAAGGCCGGCGACGTCGTCGCTGTCGGCGAGAAGTTCCGTGACCTCCTCCCCATCAAGGAGGCCCTGATTTCCTCCGAGCGCTTTGAGGTCCCTGGCTGGCTCGAGGTCGATATCGAGAAGCTGTGTGGTAACGTGCTCGCTCTGCCGACGCGTGAGCAGATCAGCGGTGATATCAACGAGCACCTCATCGTCGAGCTCTACTCTAAGTAGTCCATCCGGGCTGCTGAGGCTGGAGGTAATACATGTCAGAATTCATTAGGCCTCAGGTTCAGGTCGAAGAGATCAACGAGACCTCTGCTCGTGTCTCCGTCGAGCCGCTCGAGCGTGGCTACGGCGATACGCTGGGTAACTCGCTTCGTCGTGTTCTTCTGTCCTCGCTCGAGGGTGCCGCCGTCGAGGCCATTCAGATCGATGGTGCGCAGCACGAGTTCATGACCATCCCTAACATGGTCGAGGATGTCACCGATATCGTCCTGAATGTCAAGGGTCTTGTCTTCAGGGCTCTCGGCACGACCGACGAGGCGACCGCCACCATCTCGGTTGACGGCCCTTGCGAGGTCACCGGTGCGGACTTCTTTATTCCGTCCGAGTTTGAGCTGGTCAACCCCGAGCAGCACATTGCTACGCTCACCGAGGGTGGCCATCTCACCATGAGCATGCGCATCGGCTATGGCCGCGGCTATGTTTCTGGCGAGGCCAACAAGCGCGACAACGATCCCATCGGTGTGATCCACGTCGACTCGCTGTACTCGCCGGTTTCCCGTTGCGCCAAGCTCGTTGAGGCTTGCCGTGTCGGTCAGCACACCGACTACGACCGCCTTGTCCTCGAGATCGAGACCAACGGCTCCATCGCCCCGCGCGACGCCGTGGTCCAGGCTGCCAATATCATTAACCAGCATATGGCTGCCTTTATGAACCTTGCCGAGACCCCCGAGGTCGAGGAGGAGGCTTCGATCTTCGCTCCCGAGGTCACCAACGACAACGCTGAGCTGGACAAGCAGATCGAGGATCTGGACCTTTCCGTCCGTTCTTACAACTGCCTTAAGCGCGCCAGCATTCACTCGGTCCGTCAGCTCGTTGAGTTCTCGGAGAACGATCTGCTCAACATCCGTAACTTCGGTGTTAAGTCGATCGAGGAAGTGAAGGACAAGCTTGAGTCCATGGGCCTGAGCCTGAAGGCTTAATGCTTCGCATATTTGAGGAGAAACTAGACCATGCGTCACAACGTTAAGAAGGGCCTGAAGCTCGGCACCGATGCGAGCCACACCAAGGCCATGAAGAAGAGCCTTGCTAAGGCCCTCTTCGAGAACGACCGCATCAAGACCACCGAGACCCGCGCTAAGGCGCTGCGTTCGGTCGTCGATCCGATCATCACCTGGGCCAAGAAGGGCGACCTGCACTCTCGTCGTCTGGCTATTGCCAAGCTCGGCGATAAGCAGCTCGTTGCCGAGATCTTCGACAAGGCTGCTCAGGGCATGTGGCAGGACCGCAACGGCGGTTACACCCGCATCATGAAGCTCGGCAACCGCAAGGGCGACAACGCTCCCATCGTCATCATGGAGCTCGTCACCGAGCCTTGCACGCCTAAGGCCAAGAAGGCTGCTCCGGCCCCCAAGAAGGCCGCTGCTCCCAAGAAGGTCGAGGCTGTCGAGGAGACTGCTGCTGAGGAGACCGCTGAGTAGACATTCCGTCTGCATAGGCTATATTCGAGGGGTACGTTCGCGTACCCCTCTTTTTTTGTCGCGATACCGTTACTTGTTTGTTGGGAGCGCCCATGACTGCGCCGTCTGATTCCAATTCGATTTCCGAGCTTGACGCCACGCTCGTATTTCGCGTGGCCTATGATGGCTCGTCGTATAGCGGATTTGCCGAGCAGCCGGGACAGACGACGGTTGCGGGTGAGCTACGTCGAGCTATTGAGACGCTCCTGCGCCGTCCGATCGACCTGACGTGTGC
>CATZTY010000226.1 GCA_958424475.1 uncultured Collinsella sp. | reverse complement strand
TGATGACAAAGTCACATTCCCGGACGGCGCGATGCACAAGCTCGGATATCGCCCGCTCGTCGTCAGGCGCGATACCGTAGAACACGGGCTCGGCACCGGCATCGAGTGCCTCGGCCATCAGCGCCGACGAGTTGGAGTCGCGAATCTGCCCGCGCGCCGGCAGCTCACCCGGCGCGACCAGCTCCGTGCCCAGCGAGATAATGCCCACGCGCGGAGCGGCATGTACCTTCACGTTCGCATACCCGGCGCTCGCCAGCAGGCCGGCGCCCGCCGGAGCCACAACCTCGCCGGCGTGTATCACAACATCGCCGGCATGGGCTTCCTCAGCAGCCGAGCGAACGTTCTCCCCCACCTTGGCCGGCGCCGAGAACCTCACACGCGAGCCCTCGTTGCCGTCACCGTCGAGTACATCGACGATCTCGTACTTCACCACGGCATCGGCACCTTCGGGTACCGGCGCGCCCGTCATGATGCGGACCGTCTCGCCCGCGCCGATTGCGCCCTCAAACACATGGCCCGCGGCCTCGTGTCCGATAACGTCGAGCGTCACCGGCGCCTCGCCAGATGCCTGCGCCAAGTCCGCCGAGCGCACGGCATATCCGTCCATAGCGCTGTTGGCAAACGGCGAGATGTCGATGTCGGCCACCGCGTCCTCGGCCAAGGGAAGACCGGTGGCCTGCCACACGGGAATCTCGACGAGATCGGCCGGAGCAACGTGCGACAGAACAATCGACTGCGCGTCCTCCAGCGGAATGAGTTTCTCTGCCATATGCACCTCTTAATGCCACGGCGCACAACAGGGGCGCCGATTCTTTATGCTTGTCTCAGTATAATCCTCAGACGCACGACCGCGACTTGGCCTGTACCCGCAAATACACCTGTCGGCCGCAAGCCACGAAACAGAATCGAAACCAACCCACCGGCTCGTCGCGTTTACCGCGTTTTATAATGCTTGCGTTGCAACCTAAAAGAGGAACGTATGGCTCATAACGACAAACTCGAAAGCGCAAACGAGGCGCAAGACCATCCCCAGCCGCTCGACGACGGCGGCTTTTTCTCCCTGAACGACGTCATCACGGCAGGCAGGCATCAACTTACCCGCTCCGAGCATCTCTTGGCTGCCGACACGCGCCGCAACGCCCGCAACCTACTCGCGAGCGCCAAGTTGCTCGTACTCGTCGTCATCGTCTCGCTTGCCATGGGCGTTGCCGCTTGGGCGTTTTTGGCCTCGCTGAATATCGCGACCGACTATCGCGAGCACCATGCGTGGATTTACGCGCTTCTTCCCGTTGTGGGCGTTGCCACCGCATGGGTGTACAAAAACCACGGTCTTGCCGCCAAACGCGGTAACAACCTGGTCATCGACTCCGCTCTGGGCACCCGCCTCATCCATATGCGCATGGCCGTCCTCACCTTCGTCTGCTCCACGCTCACGCATCTAACGGGCGGATCGGCCGGTCGCGAGGGAGCTGCGGTGCAAATTGGCGGCACCATCGCCAGCAACATCTCGAGCCTCGCCCACCTCAAAAAGCATGACCACCACGACCTCATGCTCGCCGGAATCTCGTCGGCCTTTGGCGCCGTATTCGGCTCGCCCCTTGCCGGAGCTTTCTTTGGCATGGAGATGTGCTTTATCGGCAAGATCGACTACACCGCGGGCATCTACTGCCTGGTCGCGTCGTTTACCGGCTACTTTACATCACTCGCCCTGGGTACCGAGTACGAAGTGAATGTCATCGCCAGTGTTCCCGCCATGTCGCCCAAAACGGTCGTCATCGTTGTTATCAGCGCCATTATCTTCGGTCTGACGGCACGCCTCTTTGCCTGGTCGGTTCGAACCGTCAAGAGCCTGTACGGTCGCTTTATCACCAATTACCTCGTTCGCGCACTTATAGGCGCACTCGTGGTTTTGGCCGCCTATACCCTCCTCGACGCCTGGGACTACGCTGGCCTTTCCACGTGGCTTTCCGGCGCCGGATTTGCAGGCAACACCACCCTGGCGGACGCAGCCATCAAGTTGGTCGTCACAGCGCTTACCCTGGGCGCGGGCTTCCAAGGCGGCGAGGTCACGCCCCTGTTTGGCATCGGTGCGGCACTCGGTGGCTGGATCGGTTGCCTTACCGGGCTCGACCCCAGTTTTCTGGCGGCTCTCGGCATGCTCGGCGTGTTCTGCGCCGGCCTCAACGTACCCATCACCACCTGCATGATGGCCATCGACCTGTTCCACGGCACAGCCGCCGGGTTCTTTGTCATCGTGGCCTTTATCAGCTACCTAACCGGCGGACACCGCGGCGTGTACCCCGCCCAGCGCATCATCTCACCCAAGCGCCGTTCGCTTATTGTGGATGAGGGCGGTACGGTAGCGGATGCTATCGAGCGCCACAACGACCTGATAGAGTAGACGTAAGTATTCGACGTGCAGCCACAATCGGGGGCAATTCGACCTGAGCGCGACCGCACCGTCACGTCATACGCCGGGAGTCGCCCCATGCACGCAACTGATTTTGGTCGCACGCTCATCATCGCCAACCCAGCCGCCCAGTCGGGCGCCGCGCGCGAAGTTGCCGAGCGGCTGCAGCGCTTTTTGGACATGACTGCACGCGCATCCCAGTTTGACCTGGTGCTGACCGAGCGCATGGGACACGCCAAGGAGCTGGCCGCGCAGGTTCAGGGCCATCGCACCGTTATCGCCCTTGGCGGCGACGGCGTGATTCACGAGGTCGTCAATGGGCTTATGACGCAAAAGGAGGACGCCCGCCCCGCTCTTGCCGTCCTACCCGTGGGCTCTGGCAACGATTTTGCCCAAACGCTCGGCATCGACGATTTCTCCGGTAAGGATT
>CATZTY010000225.1 GCA_958424475.1 uncultured Collinsella sp. | reverse complement strand
ACCTATGCCGAGGCTATCGGTGCCGCGGGCGTCGAGTTGCCGCGTGTGGGCGCCCTGGGTGCGCTCGTGGGCTATGCGACCGATCCTGCCACCGTGGGCTATCAGCCTATGCATGTCAACTTTGGCCTGGTGCCGCCACTCGAGGATGGTAAGCGCCGCAGCAAACGCGACCGCTATCAGGCTTATGCGGATCGCGCCCTCGAGGCCCTTGATGCCTACTTGGCCACGCGCTCCGACTTGTTTGGAGGCGACCGGTCATAGCCTTTGACCTGTACGACACCGTCGACTCGTTTATCGCCTATATCGCACATGTTGAGGGACTTTCTCCCAACACGGTGACGGCCTATGGCTCGAGGCTAGAGCGCTTTGCTGTCTGGTGCGAGCGCGAGAATATTGATGCTTTCGCTGCCGACGTGCGCACCATTCGTCGCTATCTTGCCGAGCTTTCGCGTGAGCAGGTGGCTCCCCGAACGCTTGCGGCGCACCTGTCGGCTATTCGATCTCTCTATCGCTGGATGGCTGCCGAGGGGATTGTCGAGGGCGATGCGGTCTCGGCGATCGCATCGCCCAAGCTGCCACGTGACCTGCCGGGCGTCCTTACGACCCAGCAGGTTGAGGCGCTGCTCAAGACGCCTGATACCTCGACGCCCGCGGGACTGCGCGATGCGGCGATGCTTGAGTTGCTCTATGCCTCCGGCGCGCGAATCTCGGAGCTCGCGGCGCTCAACGTGGAGTCCATCGCTTGGTCCGAACGCACGCTGCGCCTTTGGGGCAAGGGGAGCAAAGAACGTATCGTCCCTCTGTATCGTCGTGCGCTCGAGGCGACGCGTCTCTATATTGAGGAGGGGAGGCCGGAGTTGCTCGCTCAGGCAAAGCGCCGTGACCTCGCTACCGGGCCGCATCCGCTGCTTATATCGGCGCGCGGCAATCGCATGAGCGCCGCCATGCTCCGGCGGCGGTTCCATACGCTGGCGACGCTCGCCGGCATTCCGGCCGACATCGCCCCGCATGCGATGCGCCATACCTTTGCGACCGACTTGCTCGAGGGCGGTGCGGACCTGCGCTCGGTTCAAGAGCTGCTGGGTCATGCGAGCCTGTCCACGACGCAAATCTACACGCATCTCACGCCCGATCGGCTCAAGCGTGCCGTGGCTCAAGCCCATCCCCGCGGCGAATAGTGGCTGGGACGTCCCGCGTCGCACTCAGGTGTGTGGTTTTGATTGCGGGTTGGCAGGAAGATGCATTCCTGCTATCATTCATCGGGTTGCTTCACGGCAACATGTTTTTATCACGCACGCGCGGCTACTTCATACCGTGGTGCCCGGGCTTTGGTAGCACATGTCCGGGTTGGTTTTGGAGGATGACCCCGCGCGGAGGCAAACCACAGGAGGTTTAACATGGCTACCAAGATTAATATCCGCACCCTGCTCGAGGCCGGCTGCCACTTCGGTCACCAGACCCGTCGCTGGAACCCCAAGATGAAGCCGTTCATCTTCGGTGAGCGCAACGGCATCTACATCCTCGACCTCAAGCAGACCATCCTCGACGCCGACCAGGCCTACACCTTCGTCAAGAACGTCGCCAAGGGCGGCAACGTGCTGTTCGTCGGCACCAAGAAGCAGGCTCAGGAGGCCGTCAAGAACGCTGCTGAGCGCGCCAACATGCCTTACATCAACCAGCGTTGGCTCGGCGGTATGCTGACCAACTTCGTCACCATCCGCTCCCGCATCAACCGCATGGAGGAGCTCGAGGCCATGGTCGAGGACGGCCGCATGGCTGTTCTGCCCAAGAAGGAGCAGGCTGTTCTCGGCAAGGAGCTCACCAAGCTCCAGACCAACCTCGGTGGCGCTCGCGACATGAAGGGTCTGCCCCAGGCTCTCTTCGTCATCGACACCAAGCGCGAGGAGAACGCCATCAAGGAGGCTCAGCGCCTGAACATCCCCGTCGTCGCTCTGATCGACACCAACTCCGATCCCGACGAGGTCGAGTACGGCATCCCCTGCAACGATGACGCTATCTCCGCTGTCACCCTTATGTGCGAGCTCATGGCTGACGCCTGCCTCGCTGGCTCCGGCAAGGAGCAGGTCTCCGAGGCCGAGATGGCCGCTGAGCCCAAGGCCGAGTAAATCAGTCTTAGTTAATTCTTTTTCATCTCTTTGAAAGGAACCACAATGGCCCAGATTACCGCCGCTATGGTCAAGCAGCTCCGCGAGATGACCGACTCCCCGATGATGGAGTGCAAGAAGGCTCTCGTCGAGGCTGACGGCGACATGGACGCCGCTGTCGACGTTCTGCGTAAGAACGGCCTTGCCAAGGCTGCCAAGAAGGCTGGCCGTGAGACCAACGAGGGCGCTGTTGCCGCGTTCGTCTCCGAGGATGGCAAGACCGGCGCTCTGCTCGAGCTCTCCTGCGAGACCGACTTCGTTGGCTCCAACGCCAAGTTCACCGGCTTTGCTTCCAAGGTCGCTGAGGTTGTCGCTACCACCGAGCCGGCCGATGTCGACGCTCTGCTCGAGAAGCCGATGGGCGAGGAGACCGTTTCCTCCGAGCTCACCGAGATGATTCACATCATGGGCGAGAACATGAAGATCTCCCGCTTCGCCGCCCGTAAGGCCGAGAACGGCGCTCTCGCTTCTTACATCCACATGGGTGGTAAGATTGGCGTCCTCGTCGAGTTTGCTTTCGAGAAGGCCGAGACCGCTCAGGCTGAGTCCTTCAAGACCTTCGCTCACGACGTTGCCCTTCAGGTTGCCGCCGTCGCCCCGATCTGCGCTACCCGCGATCAGGTTCCGGCCGAGACCGTCGAGCACGAGAAGCAGATCTACATGGCTCAGGCTGCCGA
>CATZTY010000224.1 GCA_958424475.1 uncultured Collinsella sp. | reverse complement strand
GTCGCCCTCGTGCACATCGAGCCCGCGCGCCTGCGCCGTCTGGATAGACTCTGCAGCTAAAAAGGAAACCTGGCGGTGCCAATGCCCGGCGTGTGCGTCGGAGGCGAGGCCAAATTGCTCTATAACGGTGTCGTGCCCGTCGGCGACGGGCGACTTGCGCGTGCCCTTGTGTGCCGACGTGTTGATCGAGACGATGCGGGCGGGTCCGTTGTAGGCGTCGTTTGCCGTGCACAGGGGAGCGGTCGCTTTCGCACGTTCCGCCAGCTCGCGCCTCGCGGCATTGAGGATGGGATTATCGGTCGGATGGTCTTGGGGCACGTGTGCACCTTTCGCTCGAAGATGTCAATACGCTGAATCCTACAACAACGGTAGGTTCATTGCCCATTGTCATACAACGGTGGGCGCCGTCTTCGTGCTGGACGATTACGTCGATTGCCATAGATACGGTGGAGCTTTGGGCGCCGGCGGCTTGGCGCGCTAGAATAAATCAGTTGCGCAAAGACCGCCCGTTGTGTGGGCAGTTCATGATAGGAAGTTTCCATGGCATTGCAATTTACAGAGCGCGAGTTCATTCCCGTGCTGCTTGGTGGCGACATCAACGCCTATTCGGTGGCGCGCGCCTTCTACGAGGAGTACCAGGTCAAGAGTCTGGTCTTTGGCAAGTATCAGACGGGTCCCGCGTACCGCAGCCAGATTATCGACTACACGCCCAACGTGGATATCGACACCATGCCCGTGATGCTCAAAACCGTCAACGGCATTGCCCAAGCGCATGCCGACAAGACTATTGTCCTTGTGGGCTGCGGCGACAACTATGTCGCTCTCGTGGCTCAAGCCAAGGATGCTCATGAGCTGGCGGATAACATCGTCGCTCCCTACGCGCCCTACAGCATGCTCGAGCAGTGCCAGAAGAAGGAGATCTTCTACGAGCTGTGCGAGAAGCATGGCGTGCCCTATCCGCACACGTTTACCTTTACCAAGGCGATGCTCAATGCCCAGGGTGAGGCGCCTGCCGAAGTGCTCGACCAGATTGATTTTCCTTACCCGATGATTCTGAAGCCTTCTGACGGCATCATGTGGTGGCAGCATGAGTTCGAGGGCCAGAAGAAGGCCTATGAGATTGCCGACCGCGCCGAGCTGGAACAGGTCATTCGCGACTCGTATGCCAGCGGCTACACCGACGATCTGATCTTGCAGGATCGCGTGCCCGGCAACGACGAGTACATGCGCGTGCTCACCAGCTATTCCGACCGCAACGGTAAGGTCCGCATGATGTGCCTGGGCCATGTGCTACTCGAGGAGCATCAGCCCCACGGTGTCGGCAACCATGCCTGTATCATTACCGAGCCCAACGACGAGCTCATGGGCGGCGTGCGTAAGTTGCTCGAGGACCTTCACTTTGTGGGCTATTCCAACTTTGACGTAAAGTACGACGAGCGCGACGGCTCGTTTAAGTTCTTCGATTTCAACACGCGCCAGGGCCGCAGCAACTACTACGTTACCAACAGCGGCTTTAACGTTGCCAAGTATGTGGTGGACGAGTATGTGTTCAACCGTCCGTTTGAGCCGGAGTTTGTGACGGCTCAGGACGAGGCCCTGTGGATGGTCGTCCCCATGGGCGTCGTCGACAAGTACGTCAAGGATCCCGAGCTGCGCGCTAAGGTGCATCGCCTGGACAAGGAAGGCAAGGGCGCCGACCCTTCGTTTATGAAGGGCGACTTTGTCTTTAACCGCTGGCTGCGCATGTGGCACACCAAGCTGCGCCACTTTAAGCTGTTCAAGACGTATTACAAGTAGATGAGCGCGGCGCCCGTCCGGTTTGCATCGGGCGGGCGCGGGTATGATACGCGCAATTGCGCAAGCGTCACCAAGGAGGCGGCGATGGAAAAGCTGGGAGTTATCGGCGGCATGGGCGCCGAGGCCACGTCGTATTACTACGACCAGGTGGTGCGTCATACGGCTGCTGCCTGCGATCAGGAACATATCGACATGGTGGTACTCTCCAAGTCGACCATGCCCGACCGCACGCTGGCCATTAAGACCGGCGAGCATGCCAAACTGCTGGCGACCATGAAAGAGTGCGCCCAGGCACTCGAGTCGCTGGGCTGTGCACACATTGCCATTCCCTGCAACACGTCACACTACTTCTATGACCAGATCCAGTCGTTTACGAAGGTGCCGATTATCCACATGCCGCGTGAGTCGGTGCGCTATGCTCTGGCCGGTGCGGTGATGGGGGAGTGTGAGTTCGACCCCAACCTGAGTATGCCGGCCGAGCCGGTGCATAAGATCGGCATCATGGGCACCGATGGCACCGTGGGCGCGGGCGTCTACGGCCGCGAATGTAAGGCTGCGGGTGTTGAGGTCGTCTATCCCAGCGAGAAACGTCAGAACGATGTGATGTCGCTTATCTACGATGATGTGAAGGCCGGACGTGAGCCCGATATGGATAAGTTCGACCGCGTGATGTGGGAGTTCGCCCGTAGCGGCTGCGACCGCGTCATTCTGGCCTGCACCGAGCTCTCGGTGTTGCAAAAGTACCGAGAGATGCCCGAGATCACCCTCGACGCCATGGATGTCCTGGTGCGCGAATCCATCATCCGTAGCGGCGCTCCCTACCGCCTCTAGCTTCCGACCTGTCAAAAGGGACAGGTTAATTTTGGTAGGTTTTATCTGGTGAAACAGTAAGGCCTCGGCTCGTTTGGTGCGAGCCGAGGCCTTTTGCGTTGGGCGGTTGCTGTCAGTGGTGAACTAGAACAGGAAGCCGATGGCGATGAGGGCGATGCTGACGATGAGCACGGCGATGTCCAGGCCCTTGATGGGGTAGCGCTTGTACGAGCTGGCG
>CATZTY010000223.1 GCA_958424475.1 uncultured Collinsella sp. | reverse complement strand
ACGATCGGCACCCTCCATAAAGCGGTAGATGCGCGGAACCGGGTCATCGTCTGCCAGCAGCAGGGCAATGTCCTTGTTGGGGAAAAACTTCATAAGCGATAAGCCCAGACCCAGCACGGAGCCCAGGGCGTCACCATCGGGAGACGTATGTCCCGAAATCGCAATGGAGGACGCACCCTCGATGAGCTCGAGGATGCGTCGCTGAATATCTGCAGACTCGCACGAAGCGAGGTCGGCGGAATTAGTCATCTAAAGCTGCCTCCTGGGCGGCGCCCGCTATCGGATAGCCGTCCTCGTCCTTTTCGATCGCAAGCGTGGCGGGAACGTTTTCCAGCGCACGCGTGATGCGCTCGGCCTCATCGGTCGAGCGATCGATGCGAAAATCGAGCTCGGGCGTAACACGCCAATCGAGCGAGCGAGCCAACAGGCTGCGAATACGGCCCTTGGCGCTTGCGAGCGCCTCCATGACCTCGTCGTAGCGGCTCGCATCGCACGACACGTACACGCGCGCGAACGAACGGTCCACCGCGACCTCGACCGCGGTCAAAGTAACCAGGTCGAGACGCGGATCGGAAACCTCAAAGAGCAGGATATAACCAAGCTTCTCGCGAAGCTGCTCGCCCAGACGGCGGGTTGCCTGCGTTTGCTTCATAGCGCTACCCCCTACTCGGTACGGGCAACCTGGTCGATGCGGTAACCCTCGATCTGGTCGCCGGGCTTGATGTCCTGGAAGTTCTCCAGGCCAATGCCGCCCTCGGAACCGCTCTTGAGGCTCTTGGCCTCGTCCTTGTAGTGGCGCATCGAGGCGATCTTGCCGTTGAAGACCACGATGCCGTCGCGCACCAGACGCACGGAATCGGTCGCGGCGATCTCGCCCTCTTCGACGCGGACACCGGCGGCGATACCGACTTTGGGCACCTTGAAGGTGTCCAGGACGGTCGCGGTACCCGTGGCGACCTCGACCTCGGTGGGCTTGAGCATGCCGATACGGGCGGCGTCGAGCTCCTCGAGGCACTTGTAGATGACGTCGTAGCAACGGATCTCGACGCCCTCGCGCTCGGCAGCGGAGCGGGCCTTACCGTCGGGACGGACGCCAAAGCCGATGATGATGGCGTTGGAGGCGTCGGCCAGGACGACGTCGGTCTCGTTGATAGCGCCAACGGCGGAGTGGATCGTGTTGATACGAACCTCGGACTGATCCATCTTGTCGAGCGAGTCCTGAAGGGCCTCGATGGAGCCCTGGACGTCGGCCTTGATAATCAGGTTGAGCTCCTTGACCTCGGCATCGGCAATGGTCTCGAAGAGGTTCTCGAGCGTGACGTGCTTGACGCGGCTCTGCTCCTCGATACGGGCCTTGAGCGAACGCTCGTCGGCAAGGGCGCGAGCCTCGCGCTCGTCCTCGAACACGCGGAACTCGTCACCGGCGTTGGGCACAGACTGCAGGCCAAGAATCTCGACGGCGTCGGAGGGACCGGCCTCGGTGACGGCGCGGCCCTTGGGGTCGAGCATGGCGCGGACGCGACCGTAGGTAAGGCCGGCGACCAGCGTATCGCCCACGTGCAGGGTACCGCGGGTCACGAGCACGGTAGCGACCGAGCCGCGGCCCTTGTCGAGCTTGGCCTCGAGGACGTTGCCGGAGGCAAAGGTGTCCGGGTTGGCCTTGAGCTCGAGCACATCTGCCTGGAGCAGCACGGTCTCCAGAAGGTCGTCGATACCGATCTTCTGCTTGGCCGAGATGTTGACGAACATGTTCTGTCCGCCCCACTCCTCGGGGATGACGCCGTACTCGGTGAGTTCCTGACGCACACGGTCGGGGTTGGCGCCGGGCTTATCAATCTTGTTGACGGCAACGACGATGGGTACGCCGGCGGCCTTGGCGTGGTTGATCGACTCGACCGTCTGGGGCATGACGCCGTCGTCGGCGGCGACGATCAGGATGACGATGTCGGTCACCTTGGCGCCACGGGCGCGCATGGCCGTAAAGGTGGCGTGACCCGGGGTATCGATAAAGGTGATCTTGCGGTCGTTGATCATGACCTGCGAAGCGCCGATGGCCTGCGTAATGCCGCCCGCCTCGCCGGCAGCAACGCCGGTGTGACGGATGGCGTCGAGCAGCGACGTCTTGCCGTGGTCGACGTGGCCCATGACGGTGACGACCGGGGCGCGCGGCTTAAGGTCGGCGGGATCGTCGTAGAACGAGAAGGTGTTCTCCTCCTCGGGGGTGATGATCTTGATCTGACGGCCCAGGTCGTCGGCAACGAGCTCGACGAGGTCGTCGGACATGGACTGCGTCATGGTAAGCGGCGTACCCAGCAGGAACAGGCGCTTGATGATGTCGTTGGCCGGAACGTCGAGCGCCTCGGCGAGCTCCTGGACGGTAACGCCCTGGGAGACCTTGATGGCGTCGAGGTCCTCGGGGTTCACGCCCTGGGCCAGCGCCTCCTCTATCTTGCGCTCCTCCTGCGCCTTGGCAGCCTCGCGCTCGCGCTTCTCCTTGCGCTTCTTACGACGACCGGTGGACTCGCGAGAGGCCTCCTCGACGGCGGCACGAGCCTCCTCGAGCACCTTCTCGCGGCTGTACTCCTCGGCCTCGCGAGCCATGCGGCTGTAGTGGTCCTCTTCGTTGTTGTGGCCGCCCTTGCGCTTCTTGCCCTTGCCCTGCTTGTCGGGGTTGGGGAAGTCCATGCCGGCAGCGACGTTGTTGCTGGCATTGGTGCGATGGCTATGGGGACGGTTCTCGGAGGCGTTGCGCTCGGAGTTGTTGTCAGAGGCGTTGCGATCGCCGCGACGGCCACCGCGACGGTCGTTGTTGCCGCCACGACGGTTGCCGCGCTCGGCAGCGCGCTCGGCCTTGGCCTTCTCCTCGGCGTCCTTCTTCTCCTT
>CATZTY010000222.1 GCA_958424475.1 uncultured Collinsella sp. | reverse complement strand
TGCGGACGGGGTTGAGCTCAGACATTTCGACTCCTTAATACTGGTGGCGATGGAATGCGGCAAGGGGGCGGCCCTTGCCGCGTCAAGCAAAACTAAGCGGACTTCTTCTTGCTGTCGGAGACCATCATGTAGACGGTGAGCACGACGGCGATGGCGGCGATCACAATGGCGCCGTAGAAGGACTGCTGATAGGCGGCGCTGCCGGCCTCGGCGTGATACAGCACGGCGGTGATGGGCTGGCTGATCCAGGTGGAAGCGGCATAGCCCAAAAACATGATGCCGTAGTTGACGCCGATGTTGCTGGTGCCGAAGGCGCCACCGGTGAGCGGCGGGTAGATGACGAGCAGGGCGCCAAAGCTAAAGCCGAGCAAGGCGAGCGCCACAAAGAACATGGCCTGCGTAAAGCTCATCGACATGATGACGAGGGCGACGATGGTGACGACAAGGCTGATGAGCAGCGACTTGTAGGCGCCGAGCTTGTCGATGATCTGGCCAAAGGACAGACGGCCAACCAGGTTGGCGCAGGTGTTGACGGAGACCACCACACCGCCGAGGGCGACGGCCGCGGCGCTCGTGGGGTCGGCGAAGAGCTGGACGGCGGCGATGGAGGCAACCTTGCCCACGAGCAGGGTGCCGGCGGTGGCGGCAAAGGCGAAGGTGACGATGAGGACCCAGAAGCGCGGGGTCTTGACCATCTCGCCCGGGGTGAGGTCGCCGAAGGTGCCGGCGTGCGCGCCGCCCTTGGGGGCCTCGAAGCCCTCGGGCAGCCAACCGGCCTCGGGGGCCTTCAAGAACAGGGCGGAGGCGGCGATCATCACAAAGAAGATGACTCCGAGCGCCTTAAGGGCGCTAAAGATGCCCAGGCTCGGGATGAGCAGCGAGGCGAGCACCGGGGACAGCACGGCGGGACCGGCGGTCGAAGCGGCCAGGGTGATGCCGGAGGCGAGACCCTTCTTGTCGATGAACCACTTCTGACCCGTGGTGAGTGCCGGGTTGTAGCCCAGGCCGTTGCCGACGGCGGCGACGAGCGAGAACCACAGGTAGAACTGCCACGGCTCGGTGACGGTGCCGGACATGAACCAGCCCACGCCGTAGCACACGGCGGCGGCGATCACGACGTTGCGGGGGCCGATCTTATCGGAGATGCGGCCGGCGAAGATGCCCGTCACGGCCATGATGGTCTGAAAGACCGGGAAGGCCCAGGTAAGGGCGCTGGACCACTCGGGGTAGACGGCGAGCAGGTTCTTGCTCACGACGGAATACAGCGCGATGGAGCTGATGAAGAACATGGTGACGCACGCGGCGGAAAGCACGACGGCGCGACCCTTGTTGGAGTTGGTGGAAGCCATTGGACTCTTTCTGATCGATGCGGGGAGGGGAGGGACTTGTCCCGTGCCCCTCTCTACCGGGCTGGTTTACTGGTCGGTCGGCTTGGCGACGCCGGACTCATCGGACCAGAGCTCGACACCCTTGTTCTTAAGGTAGTTGTCGGCATAGGCGCGGCGGCCGCCGGGCTTGGCGGTGAGGTCGCCCATCATGTTGGAGAAACCGCCGTCGACCTTGATGGCGTCGCCGGTGGTAAAGTCCGAGCGCTTGGACGCCAGGAACATGACGGCGTTGGCGATATCGCTGACCTCGCCGATGCGGCGCGTGGCGATCAGGCGGCTGCGGCTCTTTTCGACCTCGGGGTCGGCGTAGAAGTTGGCCGACATCGGGGTCTTAACGAAGCAGGGCTCGACGCAGTTGGAGCGGACGCCGTAGGGGCCCCACTCGGCGGCGAGCATCTTGGACATCATGTTGACGCCGGCCTTGGTGGAGCTGTACACGCCCGAGAACGTCTCGGGGGAGTGGCTGGCGACGGTCGAGATGTGCACCAGGCGGCCCTGGCCGGCCTTGATCATCTCGCGACCAAAGCGCTGCGAGGTGATGAAGTAACCGGTGAGGTTGACGTTGAGCACCTGCTCCCAGTCGCTCAGCGGCAGGTCTTCCATGGCTGCGAAGCGCAGGATGCCGGCGGTGTTGACAAGGACGTCGACGCGGCCGAAGTCGGCGATGGTGGCATCGACGGCGGCCTGAACCTCGGTTTCATCGGTAGCGTTCATCTTGTAGCCCTCGGCGTGGATGCCAAACTCGGCGGCGAGGTCGGCGGCTGCGGCCTTGACCTTCTCCTCGTCCAGGTCGAGCAGGACGACGTTGGCGCCGTTGCGGGCGAACTCGCGGCAAATCTCGACGCCCATACCGCCGAGCGCGCCAGTCACGGCGCAGACATCGCCCTCGAGCTTAAGCCAATTGCTCATAGGAACTTCCCTTCTTGTGCCTCCCGGTGGGTCGCTCCCATTAACCGACCCACGTGGTTTTCGCTGGTTATCGTATGCTTTGCATTTGCGCAGGTGAATTGCATATTTGTTAGAATGGCGTTAACCGTAGGTTTACACCGTGCGATGCAGTTTTTCTCAATTGAGCGCATGACCTGCGAAAACAACCCCCTGTGGCACCATGTGGCCACGGGTGCGAAAACGGGAGATTGACGTGTACGATCGACGACTCGAGGCCATATCGGCCGCCGCGGAGCTGGGAAGCTTCTCACGGGCGGCGGCAAAATTGCGCGTGTCGACCCCGGCGCTCGTCAAACAGGTGTCGGGATTTGAGGCCGAGTTTGGTATCACGTTGTTCGAGCGCTCGCATTCGGGTGTTAAGGTGACGCCGGCGGGCGCTCTGCTGGTGGACGACGCGCGCTCGATCATGCGGCAGTCCGAGGACGCGCTGCGCCGCGCCCGACGCGCGGCGGGCGATGGCGGTGCCGTGCGCCTGGGCGTGTCGATGATGTGCCCGGGGCGCCAAACGCTGTCGATGTGGTCGAGCATCCACGATCTGGAACCGTCGCTTCGATTTGAGATCGTGCCGGTAAGCGACCT
>CATZTY010000221.1 GCA_958424475.1 uncultured Collinsella sp. | reverse complement strand
CGCGTTTATCGGCTACCAGACCTCGGGCAAGACAACGCTCGTCGAGAAGGTTATCGCGGAGCTCACCCGCCGCGGCCTGCGCGTGGGTTCGCTCAAGCATCATGGGCATCACGGCTTTGATATCGATGTGCCCGCTAAGGACACCTGGCGCCATCACCAGGCCGGATCCAAGCACGTGGGCCTTATCTGCGCCACGCGCTGGGCGGAGTACGCCGACACGCGCGAGGAGGGCGAGATGCCCGCGCGCGAGCTGCTGTCGCGTTACAACGATGTCGACGTGGTGATCATCGAGGGCTACAAGACCGAGGGCTTCGACAACATCGTGGTCGCGCGCTCCGGTGTCGACCGTCTGCGCGGCAAGAGCTCGCTCGACCTGGTCGACGGTCACACGCTGGCCCTTGCCTGCAATGAGGCCCTGGCGCGTCAGGCCTTCGACGCCGGCTTTGCGACCCGAGCCATCAACATCAACGACGCCCGAGCCATCTGCGATCTGATTCAGGACCATCTGGCCTAAAACCTGCCAAAAAGGGACAGGTTTATTTTGGTAGGTTTTATCTGGGCAAACGTCACTTCCACCACAAAGGGGCCAGGCACCTTTGTGGTGGATTTTGCTTTGCAGTAAAAACCATCACAACATTCGATGAAAATCGCGATTTTGCCGAAAAACGTCGAATGTTGTGATGCTTTGCGTCTCGGGCCAGGCCACCCTTCGGGTTCGGCCACCACAAAGGGGGCAGGCACCTTTGTGGTGGTTTTTGCTTTGACAGGCCGCGCCTGTGCCTTGGTATACCATGTACGCCGTTCACGAATACACCCCACACCGCCGCGCAACCCAGAAAGGCCCCCATGGACACCACCTTCAGCCACATCAAAGCCGTGTTCTGCGATATCGACGGCACGCTGCTCACGAGCCAGCACACGGTGTCCCCGCGCACCGTGGCGGCGATCCGCGCCCTGCGCGAGCGCGGCGTGCTCTTTGGTCTGTGCACCGGGCGCGACGCCCACGCGACCGAGGCCATGTACGAGCTCTGGGGCATCGAAGGCCTGGTGGACGTGATGGTGGGCTGCGGTGGCGCCGAGGTCATCGACCGCGCGCACGACATCAACGAGCTGAGCTATCCGCTGCCGGGCGAGACCATCGCGCGCATCTGCAAGCACATGGCGGACCTTCCGGCAACACCCGTCTGCCCCCGAGACGGCGTGTTCTACGTGCCCGAGAGCAACGCGTGTGTCGAGCACCTGTCGCGCGTCGACGGTGTGCCCTACCAGGTGGTCGATTTTGCCGAGTTGTTGCGCGAGCCGCAGCCCAAGGTGATGTTTACCATGGCGCCCGAGGTGATGCCGCAGGTGATTGAGCGGGCGTCGACGTTTTCCGATGACACCGTTAAGGCGGCGGCTCTGCAAACCACGCAGCGGCTCTACGAGTTCATGGATCCGCGCGTGTCCAAGACGCGCGGCCTTGTGCGCGTGGCGGAGCTCAACGACATGGAGCTCCAGGACATCTGCGTGTTTGGCGATGCGGACAACGACACCTGCATGGTGGCTGACGCCGGCGTGGGCGTGGCCATGGCAAACGGCAGCGATGCCACCCGTGCCGCCGCCGATTTTGTAACCGCCAGCAACGACAAAGACGGCATCGCGATCTTTATCGAGGAGCATCTGCTGTAGCGCCGGGGGAGAACCGCCACAAGGGGGGGGCAGGCACCTTTGTGGTGGCCTCAGGCGATTTGGGCGAATTGATGCCTAAAAACTGCGCGCAAATTCAAATTTGGTTGTCTGAACATCATGCTTCTAACCACCGATGAGTTAAAGATATTCCCATCAATTTGGTAGTCTATTCCTCCCGGTTAATGACTTACCGTTCACGGTCGATTTTCGACTGTTCACAAGATGTTTGCTCTTGAGCAAAATGTTGTGCAAATAAATAAAATGCTATTAAAAAACTGATAACTAACTTAATTACCAGTAGAAACAGATATTTCAGAGCGAATAAACGAAGGTTAATCCGAGCAAATGTCAAGAGAATTGAGAATTCGCTACAAAACTATCGGTATTCTTGCTTAGATGTTCAAACAATTGCTACAATATGGACTATTAAGCGTGTGCAATTACAGATTGCGCAGATACGTTTGATAGTGAAAGAGCAAGATCGCGGTCTCTTGGGGAGGAGACATCGATGAAAGCGAATTCAGACAAATCTAAGCAGAGTAAAAAAGCGAGGCGCCGTGTACTGGCAGGCGTTTTGTGCGGAGCCTCCGTTTTGAGCCTGGTACTGTCGCTCGTCATGCCTCCGATCTCGCAGGCCATTGCCAACGACGCCCAGACGGTTCCTACCGAGAAGACTGTGACGGAGGATTCCTCAACTGAGTCTACTGATGTAGAAAACACCAACAATGGGGATACCGAAAAGCTGAATAGCGACGATGCCGGGAATGGCGCGAGCGAAGACGCCGCTGCCGCAGGCCTGCCGTCCGACGACACGGAGGCCGAGGGCGACACGCAGCCTTCCGACACACAGCCTGCGGATGATGAAAATAACGATGAAAACGCTCCCGCCACCGTCAGTACCGATGACTATACCGAGGTAAGCGGCAATGTTGCTGAGGCATTTACCAAGGGCGGCAAGTTCCGACTGACGGGTCCTGCCTATTCGAATCAGCAGATTAGCATCAGCAAAAACACCACCATCGATCTTAACGGCAACATGCTCTGTAACCGTTCTGGCGGCTTAGACTCCTTCTTTTTGGTCGAAGAAAGGGCCACACTCACTATCGAGGATTTAAGCAAAAAAACAAATGATGTATCAAGACCGGTCGATACGGCCAAGACGCCGGCGGGTCAGCTTGCGACTATGGAGTGGGAAAAAGGGACCAGCTCCAATAACGGCACTCCTACAAGTCTTACTTACTATGAGACTATGAGCACGCCCAATACAGATG
>CATZTY010000220.1 GCA_958424475.1 uncultured Collinsella sp. | reverse complement strand
ATTCACTGGCGCCAGGTAACGGTGTTCTTTGAAGCTGTCATCTTGCTGGGCGTGAGCTTTATCCCGGGCGGCAATTTCAATCTGCTCGCCAACTGTCTCACTTCGTTTGCCTGCGGTATGCAGGTCGAGAGCTTCCGCAAGATTCACGGTCACGGTATCGCTACGACCATGTGCATCGGCAACTTGCGCAACGCGCTGCAAAACGTGGACGATTACATCATCACCCACAGGCGCGGCTTTTTGGAAAACGGCCTGCTGTACTTTGGCGTGATCTTTATCTTTGTGTTTGGCGCCGTGTTGGGCAACTGGTGTATTGAACGCATGGGCCTGCACGCCATCGTCGTGGCGAGCTTGCTGCTGTTTGTCGCGTTTGCCATCATGTTCATCGACCGCGAGCGCGACTTGCGCTTACGCTGGAAGGTTGCGGCCGAGGCTTGGAAAGAGGGCTGCCGAAAGTAACCGAATGCGGCAAAGGGACTGTCCCTTTGCCGCAGTTTTTTCATCTTCTGTTGAAACGCTTTAACACTTTTGACGTTCTCACGCATTTTTCGTTTCAAAAGCGTTAGGATGGGACTCATAGCGTGGGGCGTAATGGGTGCCCCGCACACGATGGGAGGCTATCAATGGCTAATCGTTTCGTTCTCAACACCATTTCTTATCATGGTTCCGGCGCCATCAAGGAGATCCCCGGCGAGCTCCAGCGTCGCGGTTACAAGAAGATTTTCGTCTGCTCCGATCCCGATCTGGTCAAGTTTGGCGTTACCGCTAAGGTGACCGACGAGCTCGACGCTGCCGGCATCGCTTGGAGCCTCTACTCCGAGATTAAGCCCAACCCCACCATCCAGAACGTCAAGGACGGCGTCGAGGCCTTTAAGGCCGCCGAGGCTGACGCTATCGTGACCATCGGTGGCGGCTCCTCCATGGACACCGCCAAGGCCATCGGCATCATCATCAATAACCCCGAGTTCGCCGATGTCCGCAGCCTCGAGGGCGTTGCTCCGACTAAGAACCACGCCGTGTTCACCATCGCCGTGCCGACGACCGCCGGTACCGCCGCCGAGGTGACCATCAACTACGTCATCACCGACCCCGAGAAGGTCCGCAAGTTCGTGTGCGTCGACACCAACGACGCCCCCGAGGTTGCCGTCGTCGACCCCGACATGATGGCCTCCATGCCTGCCGGCCTGACCGCTTCCACTGGTATGGACGCTCTGACCCACGCCATCGAGGGCTACACCACCAAGGGCGCCTGGGAGCTCTCTGACATGTTCCACTTTGAGGCTATTAAGCTGATCAGCGAGAACCTGCGTGACTCCGTCGCCGAGGCCAAGTCCGGTCAGCCCGGCTCCGGTCGCGAGGGCATGGCCCTTGGTCAGTATGTCGCCGGCATGGGCTTCTCCAACGTTGGCCTGGGCATCGACCACGCCATGGCTCACACCCTGTCTGCTCACTACGACACCCCGCACGGCGTCGCTTGCGCCATGCTGCTGCCGATCGCCATGGAGTTCAACAAGCCGGTTTGCGCTGAGCGTCTGGCCAAGGTTGCCGTTGCCATGGGTGTTGACACCACGGGCATGAGCACCGACGAGGCTGCCGACGCCGCTATCGCCGCCGTCAAGCAGCTCTCTGCCGACGTGAATATCCCGCACGTCTGCGAGGCCATGAAGGCTGACGAGATCGAGGTCCTGGCCAAGGACGCCATGGCCGACGCTTGCTTCCCGGGTAACCCGCGCGAGGCGACGCTCGACGACGTCATCGAGCTCTTCAAGAAGATCTGCCCGGCTGCCTAACCCAGTTTGGTGGTCCTTCGCCCGTAGGCGTATGGTCTTTTGACTTGCCGCTGGCCCCGCCGTGCTACGCACGGCGGGGCTTTTTGTGCTGCGTCGATGCCCTGAGACGGACAAAACCAAGGCGTACTGCCCGCTGCGGATAGGTGGTGCACTTCCCTGCGTGCATTTTTGGGAGTATTCAACAAGCTCTTAAAAATGCATAACGTTGTGAATGGGCGGTAGTGATCCGCAGGCGCCCATCGACAGCCATTGTGGGCGGGCTATCGATGAGTGGAGGGGGTTGTTACTGAGTTTCTGCTTTGCGACGACCTGCAACACTGCTGTAACCGCGTCGTTTTGTCGTTCGTGATGGGGCCGTTGGGGCCCACGGTGCAGAATACTCCGTTTGTTGCACGGTCCAAGGTGGGGCACCCTGAGACGAAGCAAAAAGATGCCTCATTTCTATGCAAATACCAATAGGATTTATGCAAGATTGAGATTGTAAACCGTGCACGTGCACAAAACCGGTGCGGGGACGTCTGGAGGCGGCTCGGCTCCTGGGGCATTGCACGTGCAGAACGGTTAAAATCGGGACTCGGTCTTAGTTTTACTTGGAAGGATGCATATGACTTCTAATATTGATGCTTCTCTAGAGGAGACGCTCTCCTATATCGCAGGACAGCTTAAGACGCTGACTTCTATTGCTTCGCCTACCGGCTATACCCGTGCGGCGACTGATTATCTGATGGAGACCCTGCGCGATATGGGGTTTGGGCCTGAGCGTTCTAATAAGGGTAACGTGCTCGTTGAGCTTGGCGGCGAGGGCGAGCCGCTCGTACTGGCGAGCCATGTCGATACCCTAGGCGCCATGGTGCGTTCCATTAAGGACAATGGCCGCCTGCGCCCCACGACGCTCGGTGGGCATCAGTGGTCTACGGCCGATGGCGAGAACTGCACCGTCTACACGCGCGACGGCAATGTCTACACGGGCGTGGTTCTTAACACCGAGCCTTCGGCGCACGTGGCCGACGAGCCGGTCAAGACCATCGAGAAGAACATGGAGATCTTGCTCGACGAGAACGTCGACAGCAAGGACGATGTGCTCGAGCTGGGTATTCAGACCGGCGACATCATCGCTATGGATCCTCGCACGACGGTGACGGAGAGCGGCTACATTA
>CATZTY010000219.1 GCA_958424475.1 uncultured Collinsella sp. | reverse complement strand
CCTGACTTTTTGTTTTTGTTGGGCTTGCACGCGGGGCCACGATCGCCTCGAGCGTGCGTGGGGGGCTGCTTGGGCGCATTGCCGTTTGCCTGGCGCTGCTGACGTTGTTGACGCTGCTGTCGCTGTTGGTTCGGGCGTTGGGAAGCGTTTGCTGCACTACGCTGCTGACCGTGGTTCGGCGCGATAGGACGCGGCGACTGAACGCCGCCGGTGTGCCTGCTCGGCTGCTGCGGATCGGGAATCAGTTGAGTTCGATCGTTTTGCGACATCGTATGCATATCCTTCGATTTTCGCCTTGCGGGTCATCGTGTTTTTACTGGGCTTGCATTATAGCGATTGCCCTGCTGTTTGTGGTACGGAAACGGTGGCATTCAAAAGAGGTGGGACATTTGTCCCACCTTTGAGTCATTCTTAGCCGCTATCCGCACACACCGCATTTTGCACAGGCCGAAAGTGCGGCCGGAGCCTGCGCGATGCCGCCCTTTGCCGTCTCGCGCAGCGTGGCTGGCAACGCGTGGCCCACCGAGAGCATGACATGTGCCATCTGGTCAAACGGCACCAAGCTCTTAATGCCTGCGAGGGCGAGTTGTGCCGAGCTAAAGGCCGCTGCCACGCCGATGGCGTTGCGGTTTTGGCAGGGCACCTCCACGAGGCCACCGACGGGGTCACAAACGAGGCCCAGCAGGTTACTCAGCGCGATGGAACTGGCGTCGAGCGCCTGCTCGGGCGTGCCGCCGAGCATCTGCACCAGCGCGGCGGCTGCCATGGCGGCGGCGCTTCCCACCTCGGCCTGGCATCCGCCCTCGGCGCCGGCGACGCAGGCACTCGTGGTGAGGTTGAGGCCGATGGCGGCTGCGCAGTAGAGCGCGTCCATGACTTGCTCGTCGTCGAGCTGCAGGCGATCGGCGAGCGCCAACACGCAGCCGGGCACGACACCCGCGGAGCCTGCCGTGGGGGCGGCGACGATCACTCCCATCGTGGCGGAGCGCTCAAGCACGGCCATGGCGCGGGCCACGGCGTCGGTCTGAACGGGGCCCATCAGGCTTGCACTCAAATCGTTGCGGCCGGTGGCTTCGACAAGCTTGGCCTCGCCGCCGATAAGCCCGCCGAGCGAACGCTGCGGATTGGCGAGGGGGGCCGTGGTCTCCTCGCGCATGACGTCGAGCACGCGGCGCATAGCAGCGACGGCGTGGGCCTCGCCGGTCAGACGCGCCTCGCGAACGGCCATGACGGCGCCAATGCTGAGCCCCAGTTCCTCGCACGCATCGAGCAGCTGCTCGCCGTCGTCGAAGATTTCCTTGGCCGAGACGCCGGGAGAGAGCGACGAGGCAGAACCGGGGAGCTCGATAAACGTTGCGTAATCGACATTGTCGAGCTTGCGTAGCATGGGGACGACGGTGTCGTCGGGCGCGCCGTCGGTCTCAAAGACGGAGTAGGCCTGGCCGCCCACTTCGGTGCGGTAGGTGCGGCAGAAGGCGATGTTCACGTGGGCGTAGGCGAGCAGGTTGGTGAGCGCGGCGAGTACACCGGGGACATCCTTGTGCGCAACGAAGAGCGTGGAATACATGCCCGAGATGTCGACGCCGACGCCGTTAATGCGGCTGATGCGCATCTTGCCACCGCCCAGGCTCTCGCCGCGAACCTGTGCCGTGGCGCCCGTGTCGTCGACCATTTCGATGTCGACGGTGTTGGGGTGGATGGAGGCGTCGTCGCCCTTGATGTCAAAGTGATATTCGAGGCCCTGTTCGTGCGCGAGGTCGAAGGCCTGCTTGATGTTCTCGTCATCGGTGTCGAGGCCCAGGATGCCCGCGACGAGCGCACGATCGGTGCCGTGGCCGCGGTAGGTGTGGGCGAAGGAGTTCCACAGGCCAAAGGTGACCTTGGTGATCCGGCCTTCCAGCAGGCTGGCGGCAACTTGGGCGCAGCGCAGGGCGCCGGCGGTGTGCGATGAGCTGGGGCCGACCATGACGGGGCCCAAGATCTCGAATGCCGAGGTCGTAGCTAGTGTTTGCGGCTTGCCTGCCATGACTGCTCCTTTGTTTTGTCCCATCGTCCCGAGGGCGGGGCATAAGGTCGCCTGCTCGGACAGTCCTGCTCGCACGGAGGCCACATTAAGTGGCCTCCGGCTCGTGCGGAACTCGCGACCGACCAAATACTAAAGCCCTCGGAACTGAGGATACATGGTTGGAGTCGCTCTGCTGCAAAATTCATTGGCTGGTGACCTATTCCATGCCCCGTGTTGGCTCATCTTCGCCACCGGATTAAAAAAAAGAAGTACCGGTTGGGGCCGGTACTTCTTTTGGAAGTGCGTATGTTGTTGCGAGCTTAGCGGTTTGCAATTACAGGCCGCAGGCTGCTTTGAGTTCTTCGACTCGGTCGGTCTTCTCCCAGGTGAAGTCGGCGTCTTCGCGGCCGAAGTGGCCGTAGGCTGCCGTCTTCTCGTAAATCGGTCGACGCAGGTCCAGGTCGCGGATGATCGCCCCGGGGCGCAGGTCGAAGGTCTTCTCGACGGCCTCGACGATCTTGTCCTCGGCAACATGCGCGGTACCGAAGGTGTCGACCATAATCGACAGCGGCTTGGACACGCCGATGGCGTAGGCCAGCTCGACCTCGCAGCGGTCTGCCAGGCCGGCGGCCACCACGTTCTTGGCGACCCAGCGCGCGGCGTATGCGGCGGAACGGTCGACCTTGGTGCAGTCCTTGCCGCTAAAGGCGCCGCCGCCGTGACGGCCGTAACCGCCGTAGGTGTCGACGATGATCTTACGGCCGGTGAGGCCCGTGTCGCCCATGGGGCCGCCCACGACAAAGCGACCGGTGGGGTTCACATAGATGTCGGCGTTGTCCCACGGCATGTTCTCGGCAGCCATGACGGGGGCGATGACGTGCTCGATGAGGTCGTCCTTGATCTTGCCCATGTCCTCGATCTCGGCGGCGTGCTGCGTGGAGATGACG
>CATZTY010000218.1 GCA_958424475.1 uncultured Collinsella sp. | reverse complement strand
GGCTTGACGCGCAGGATCTCGGTGTACAGGGCAGCGTAGTTCTCGACGAGCTGCTGCTCAGAGAAGGACTTCTTGCCCAGGGGCACGTGGCAGATGCCGTAGCGGTCGGCGCGGTACTCAACGCGGCCAGCCTTGAGCTCGGAGACCATCTTGGCGACGTCCATGGTCACGGTGCCGAGCTTGGGGTTCGGCATGAGGCCACGGGGACCAAGGATCTTACCGATGCGGCCAACCTTGGCCATCATGTTCGGCGTAGCGATAGCGGCGTCGAAGTTGATCTCGCCCTTCTGAATCTGGGCAACGAGCTCGTCGGAACCGATGATGTCGGCGCCGGCAGCCTCAGCCTCGCGGGCCTTCTCGCCCTCGGCGAAGACGGCAACACGAACGGTCTTGCCGGTGCCGTGAGGCAGGGAGATGGAACCACGGATGTTCTGGTCGGCCTTACGAGTATCGATGCCCAAACGGAAGTGGGCCTCGACGGTCTCGTCGAACTTGGCGGTGTCGAGCTCCTTGATGAGCTTGGCAGCCTGAAGGGGGGTGTAGAGCGTGGCGCGGTCGATCTTCTCGGCAGCGGCGTTATAGCTCTTACCATGCTTAGCCATGTGCATTACCTCCTGTGGTTAAACGGGCGTGAGCCCTCCCACATCGTATCGTGTGCCCTATTGCACACATTAAACGGGCGCCCCGGTCGGAGCACCCGTCGTTACCATAAGAAATCGCTACTCAGCGATGGTGACACCCATGGAACGGGCGGTACCGGCGATGATCTTCTTGGCGGCGTCAATGTCGTTGGCATTGAGGTCCGGCATCTTGATCTCGGCGATCTTGGTGAGCTGCTCCTGGGAGAGCTGACCAACCTTGTCGGCCTGGGGCTTAGCGGAACCAGACTTGAGGTTCAGCTCCTTCTTGATGAGGTGAGCCGCCGGCGGGGTCTTGGTGATGAAGGAGAAGGACTTATCCTCGTAGACAGAGATCTCAACGGGGATGATGTCGCCCTTCTTGTCCTGCGTCTCGGCGTTAAAGGCCTGGCAGAACTGCATGATGTTCACGCCAGCAGCGCCCAGGGCGGGGCCGACGGGAGGAGCGGGGTTAGCTGCACCAGCAGGAATCTGGAGCTTAATGACGTTGGCAACCTTCTTCTCAGCCATGGTCATTCCTTTCGAATCACGAGTGTGAAGTACTTGCTATATCGTAAGCACGCACGTGTTAGAAGCACTCCTGAGATGAGCAGTCACAGAAGAAGCACGCTCGCGCGAACGGACGAAAACTTAAGCGATGACAGCGACCTGGTTAAAGTCGAGCTCGACCGGCGTCTCGCGGCCAAAGATCATCAGCGTGACCTTGAGCTTGCCAGCCTCGGTGTTAACCTCGGAGACCTTGCCATCAAAGTCGGTAAGCGGGCCATCGGTGACGCGAACGGACGTGCCGACCTGAATATCAACCGAGGTGCGCTTAGGCGAATCGCCCTTACCGGGACGACGAGTCATCTTGTTGTACTCGTCACGGGAAAGCGGTGCGGGCTTACCGTTGCCGCCTAGGAAACCGGTGACGCCGGGCGTGTTGCGAACACACGTCCAAGCATCGTCATCCATCTCCATGCGGACCAGGACATAACCCGGGAAGATCTTGGAATCCTTGGTCTCGCGCTTGCCACCCTCTTTGATCTCGGTGACGCGCTCCATAGGAATCTCGATATCAAAGATACGGTCCTGCATGCCCATGGTCTCGATACGATGCTCGAGATCGGACTTTACGCGGTTCTCGTATCCGGAGTAAGTGTGAACGACGTACCAACGCTTAGACATGGTTTAGCCCCTCAATCCAGAGAACAGAGCAAGAGCCTCGCCAAAGCCAGCATCGAGCAGAGCGATGACGACGCCGACGACGACCAAAGAAGCGCAAACGACGACCGAGTAGTTCACGAGCTCCTTCTTATCGGGCCACGTGACACGCTTCATCTCGGACTTGACCGAAGCGAAATACTTCTTGGTGCGGGCGAAGAAACCAGGCTTCTCGTTCTTCTTGGACTTCACAGCCTTCTCGTTCTTCTTGGCAACGGCCTTCTTGGCCTCAACCTTGGAGTTGGCGGCAGCGTTGTTGGCAGGTGCCGGCTGCTGTGCCTTCTTCTTGTTCTTCTTGTTGGCCATTTGGGTTACCTCCGCGCAATGCGCTTATACATGAGTAAACCGTAAGCCCCCAAGTGGGAGCTTACGGAATAATGACTGGCACGCCAGGAAGGACTCGAACCCTCAACACTCGGTTTTGGAGACCGATGCTCTACCAATTGAACTACTGGCGTATGTGACTAGAGACTAGCGAGTCTCTTTGTGCAGCGTGTGGTGACGGCACCAGGGGCAATACTTCTTGATCTCCATACGATCAGGCATGGTCGACTTGTTCTTGGTGGTCGTATAGTTGCGGCGCTTGCACTCAGTGCACGCAAGAGTAACTAGAGTACGCATGTATCCTGAACCTTTCATTTCCGCCCCGTACGGGCACGAGTTGTTACTTTATCAGCTCCACGTAAGTGCTGTCAATGAAAACCTCGAGTCAATTGGTTCTCGGTGGATCCATTCATATTTGGAACACATCAATGAAGCCATCGAGAGCTAATCGACGGTGCATCCAGGACCATTATCGATCCTCTCGACACCAGCAACGGCTCAATATCCATTGCAGAAAAGAACCCGGCACCCATATAAGTGCCGGGTTCTCTAAGTCAGCTATATCAAAGAGCTAATTTACTCAATGATCGTGGAGACGATGCCCGAACCGACGGTGTGGCCACCCTCGCGGATAGCGAAGCGCAGGCCCTCCTCCATGGCGATCGGGTGGATGAGGTCGCCCTCGATGGTGATGTGGTCACCAGGCATAGCCATCTCGGTGCCCTCGGGGAGCTTGACCGTACCGGTAACGTCGGTGGTACGGAAGTAGAACTGAGGACGATAGCCATCGA
>CATZTY010000217.1 GCA_958424475.1 uncultured Collinsella sp. | reverse complement strand
AGCGCCGCCTCGTAGATCGAGATCGGCACCTCCATGGTCACATCGGCGCCTTTGCGCTTAAACAGCGGATGCTCCTCCACGTGCGTGGTCACGACCAGGTCGCCGCGCTCGCCTCCGGCAACGCCGTACTCGCCACGGCGCTTGTAACGCAATTTGCCGCCGTCGACCGCACCTGCGGGCACCGAGACCGTGATGGTCTGTTGCTCGCCCGTCGAGGGAATGCGATAGGTGACCTTGTGCGTCACGCCGCGGAACGCGTCCTCGGCCGTTACGTCGACAGTCAGCGACAGGTCGCCGCCCTTGCGCGCGCGGTTGCGGCCCGCGCCCGCACCGGCAGCGCCCGCGGCCCCGGCAAAACCCGAGCCCCAATCGCTGCCCCAGGCGCCGTTACCGCTAAAGATGCTGTCGAAGATGTCGCCCCAGCCGCTCGCGCCGGCACCGGCGCCGTAGCCACCGCTATACGCGCCGCCCGCGCCCGGCATGCCGCCGAACATGAGCATCTGGTCGTACTCTTTGCGCTTCTTCTCGTCCGAAAGCGTCTCGTAGGCCTCGCTAATCTCCTTAAACTTGGCCTCGTCGCCGCCGGCATCGGGGTGATATTTTTGCGCGAGCTTGCGAAACGCGCTCTTGATCTCTTTGTCGGAGGCGCTCTTGGATACGCCCAGGATGTCATAGAAGGTTTTGCCTGCAGCCATCGTAGCTCCTCTCCTCTAGTACCTGCCATTTGGGGACGGGGTAGAAATGGCAGATTTACTCATACTCGCACTCTTGACAACGGCGACGCACATGCGCATGCACATGGCAGCGCCTTGTCAAGAGACGAAATCTGCCATTTCTACCCCGTCCCCAAATGGCAGGTCAAGGTTAAAAGGGCCCCGGGTGTTGCCCCGGGGCCCTTCTCAATTACTCCTCGGTGCTCTCGGCCGTATCGGCCGCGGCATCCTCGGGCGCCGCTTCGGGCTCCGGTGCGGGGCGCTTCTCGCCACCGTAGGTCACCGTCACCATCGCGGAACGCAGGATGCGGTCCGCCATGCGGTAGCCCTTCTGGTACACGTCGTTGACGGTCTCGTCGTACTGCGATTCGTCCTCGACACGCCCCACGGCCTGGTGCTCGAGCGGATCGAACGCCTCGCCCTTGGGGTCGATGGGCTCAACGCCCTCGTGCGCAAACACATCGAGCAGCTTGGCATGCACCGCGTCAACGCCATCGACAAACTGCTTAAAATCGTCGGAAAACTCCTGGCTGCGGGCATGGTCGATTGCGCGCTCGATATCGTCAACCACCGGCAGCAACGCAGTGACGAGCTTCTCGGTCGCGCGCTCGCGCTCGGCGATACGCTCGTTGGCGGTGCGGCGACGGAAGTTCTCCCAGTCGGCCTGTAGACGGGCGGTGCGCTCGGTGGCGTCCTTTGCCTTGTCCTCGGCGGCCTTCTGAGCCTCTGCCGCAGCATCGAGCTCGTTGCGCACGTCGGCAAGCTCCTTTTGGGCCTGCTCGAACTTGAGCTTAAAGTCGTTGTCGGCGGCTTCCTCACCGGCGCGGATAGCAGCTTCCACCATCTCGTCCTCGGTCATCGTCGCCTCCTTGTTGGAATCCTCTACCTGGTTCTCGGCAGCCTCGACGGCCTCGGCCTCGTTGGCCTCGGTATCGTCTGCGGCCTCTACGGGAATCTTCACGTCCTTCTCCTCAGAGTCAACGGGGGCGGTGCCAGCGGCAGTCGCCTCCGTGCGAGCTTTACGGGCGGACATGATTACTTGTCCTCGTCGTCCACAACCTCGTAGTCGGCGTCGACAACGTCATCGTCGGCAGGCTGGGCACCGGCGGCGCCGTCGGTCTGCTGCTGAGCGTCGGCGTAGACAACCTGGGCCAGCTCGTAGGCCACGGACTGCAGGGACTCGCCAGCGGCCTTGATGGCCTCGACGTCAGAGCCCTCGAGCGCCTTCTTGGCGTCGGCGATAGCGGCCTCGGCCTTGGACTTCACATCGGCGGAAACCTTGTCGCCCAGCTCGTTGAGGGTCTGCTCGGTGGAGTAGCACAGGCTGTCGGTCTGGTTGCGGACCTCGACCTCTTCCTTCTGCTTCTTGTCCTCCTCGGCATGAGCCTCGGCGTCCTTGACCATACGATCGACCTCGTCGTCAGACAGAGCGGTGGAGCCGGAGATAGTGATCTGCTGCTCCTTGCCGGTGCCCTTGTCCTTAGCGGAGACCTTGACGATGCCGTTGGCGTCGATGTCGAAGGTGACCTCGATCTGCGGCACGCCGCGGCGAGCAGCCGGGATACCGGTCAGCTGGAACTTACCGAGCGACTTGTTGTCGCGGGCAAGCTCGCGCTCGCCCTGGAGCACGTTGATCTCGACGCTGGTCTGGTTGTCGGCAGCGGTGGAGTAGACCTCGGTCTTGGAGGTCGGGATCGTGGTGTTGCGGTCGATCATCTTGGTCATGATGCCGCCCATGGTCTCAACGCCCAGCGACAGCGGGGTTACGTCGAGCAGCAGGATGCCCTCGACGTCACCGGTGAGCACGCCGCCCTGGACGGCAGCGCCGTCGGCAACGACCTCATCGGGGTTCACGGACATGTTGGGCTGCTTGCCGGTCATGGTCTTGACCAGATCCTGGACAGCGGGCATACGGGTGGAACCGCCGACGAGGATGACCTCGGTCAGATCGGAGAGCTTGAGCTTAGCGTCGCGCAGGGCGTTGGTGACAGGCTGCTTGCAGCGCTCGAGCAGGTCGCGGGTGATCTTCTCGAACTCGGCACGGGTCAGCGTGTAGTTGAGGTGCAGCGGGCCGGACTGGTTCATAGTAATGAACGGCAGGTTAATGGTGGACTGCTGCGCCGCGGAGAGCTCCTTCTTAGCGTTCTCGGCGGCCTCCTTCAGACGCTGCAGGGCCATGGGGTCCTGACGCAGATCAACGCCGTTCTCCTGCTGGAACTTATCGGCCATCCAATCGATGACGCGCTGATCCCAGT
>CATZTY010000216.1 GCA_958424475.1 uncultured Collinsella sp. | reverse complement strand
TGAAGCAAACCTGGAAGACGCAATCCTTGCCGTCGGTGACGTCCTCGGAGGACGCGGACGGGGTGATCATGAACGTCTTGGGGTCGTTGCCACACTCTGCGGCAACGGCAACCGACGCACCCGTGGTGGTCGGACCGACGAGGGCCTGCATGCCCCAGTCGAGCAGGGTGTTGAAGGCGTTGACGGCCTTCTCGCCGTCGGCCTGGTCATCCTCGGCCTTGCTGGCAAGCGGCAGCTCCTTGGTCGAGAAATCCTTACAGCCAAGCTCGACACCCTGGGTAACGGACTTGCCGTAGGACGCGTTGGCGCCGGTCAGCGGGCCGATGGTACCGATCTTAAACGAAGCGTCGCTCGAAGCGGAACCGCTGTCGCCGCCGTTGGAGGAGCAACCAGCTAGAATGGACATCGCCCCCAGACCTGCTGCGCTCGCGATAACGCTCCTGCGATTCATAACAGGGTTCAATGACTTACCGGTGAGGCTCGACATGCGGCTCTCCTCTCAAATCTCGTCGGGTTTCGGTTACCCGACAGGCCATCCTTCGCCGTGTTCGGCGTTCGCAAAATACTAGACGCTTTAGTTAAGGAAAGTGGCGATTATTTCAACTTTTCTTTGGATTTGTTCATTTATCCATAGTTCTGCGTATTTCTATTACTTTATGCAGTAATGCCACTTTATTGTGTGAAAGTAATGTTTCCGTTCTGTTACAGGCGTCCCTGCCCTGAATAAAACGGCCTCACCGGTCGCGCTTTATGCGCACTTAGGCGGCGATGTACTTGCCGTCCTGGATCACATAGGCTGTGGCGGGCTTTTCGACCTGGCCCTCGTCATTCCACGTCAGCTCGCCTGTCAGGCCCTCGATCTTGATCTTGCGCATGGCCTTGGCAAGGTCGCCGGCAATGTCGGCACCGTCGGCCGAAATGTCAATCCCCGCCCTATCGATAGCCTCGGCGATGGCGTGGACGCAATCGTAAGCGTCGGCGGCAAACTGGTTGGGCGTCTCGTCGTAGGCATCCTTATAGGCCTTGACGAAGTCGGCATTCTTCTCATCGTCAGCCGAAAACGGGGTCATGAGCAGTACGCCCTCGGCAAGAGAGGTATCGAAGCCCTCCACAGAGAGCAGGCCGTCCATGCCGTCGGTACCCATGAGCGTCATGTCGTAGCCCATGTCCTTGGCGTTCTTGAGCAAAACGGACGCCGGCGTGTAGTAGATCGGCGCAAAGATGAGCGTGGCGCCGGCCTCCTTGGCCTTGGTGAGCTGGTTGGTAAAGCTCGTGGAGGAATCGTCCTTAAAGGTCTCGGTATCGACGATATCAAGTTTGGACTCCTTGGCCTGCTCGGCAAAGGCATCGGCAACACCCGAGCTGTACGTATCGCCGGAGTTGTAAAACAAGGCGATCTTGGCGTCCGCGTACTTCTCGGCCAAGAACTTCGCGGCGCTGGCGCCCATGGTGGGATCGGTGAAGCAAACCTGAAAGACCGTGGTCTTATCCTTGGTGACGTCGAGAGACGAGGCCGAGGGCGTGACCATGAGCATGTCGTCGGCAATCTCGCCCGAGACAGCGACGGCAGCACCGGTGGTGACCGGACCGACGAGCGCCTGCATGCCCCAGTCACACAGGGTATTGAAGGCGTTGATAGCCTTCTCGCCGTCAGCGACGTCATCCTCGGACTTAAGCGAGAGTTTGAGGTCCTTGGTCGAGAAATCCTTGGCGGCGAGCTTGGCACCCTTCTCGGCCGAAACGCCATAGGTTGCCGCGGCGCCGGTCAGAGGGCCGATGACACCGATCTTGAAGGTCTTACCGTCATCGGCGGAGCCGCCGTCCGAGCCACCCGACGAGCAACCAGCGAGCACCGCGGTGCCACCGAGCGCCGCGGCGCCAGCCAAGAAACTCCTGCGGTTAAGTACGTTGTTGATGCTAAACATGGTGTCCCCCTTTTCGCTGGCCGCGGTGCGGCCGTCTTGCGGTACAGGGCAAACCTTATGGTGCAAACGTTGACAGTTTGTTACGGAGTTCCGTTTGTAGCGAGCATGTTTCCAATGTTTCCGCAGCGTTTCGGGGGTGCCGTTTTGTGCGACTCCTGTTGCCTGGCGAGCACGCGCCCTCGGTTCACGCTAGAATGCACTCAACCTTTAAGCGGTTAATCCATCCATAAGATGCACGAAGGAGCTATCTATGAGCGAACCCCTGCGCACCGTGAACGTCGGTCTGATCGGTCTGGGAACCGTCGGCGGCGGCGTGGCCCGTCTGATCAAGAGCCACCACGATGAGTACCTGGCCGCCTACGGCATCGACCTTAAGCTGACCCGCGCCTGCGCGCTTGCCTGGGAGCAGGCCGAAGCTGCCGGTATTGAGCGCGAGGCCTTTACGAGCGACTGGCACGACGTCGTCACCGACCCCGCCGTCGATATCGTCGTCGAGCTCATCGGCGGCGAGCACCCCGCGACCGAAATCTTCACCACCGCTTTCGAGAACGGCAAGCACGTCGTCTCTGCCAACAAGGCCCTGTTGGGCCGTCATGTCGAGACGCTCGCCGAGAAGGCACGCGCGTGCGGCGTGCAGATTAAGTGCGAGGCCAGCTGCGGCGGTGGCATCCCCATTGTCAGCACGCTCGAGCACGACCTGGTGGGCAACAAGATCCTGACCATCGCTGGCATTCTCAACGGCACCACCAACTACATCCTGTCGCGCATGGACGCCGAGGGCGCCGATTACGCCGACGTGCTCGCCGACGCCCAGGCCAAGGGCTACGCCGAGGCCGACCCGTCCGCCGACGTCGACGGCTTCGACGCCGCCAGCAAGACGGCGATCCTCGCCTCCATCGGCTTTGGCACCCGCGTGACCACCGATGATGTGTACCAGCAGGGTATCCGTACCATCGGCGCCGAGGACATCGCCCAGGCCCGCGAGCTCGGCTACACCATTAAGCTGCTCGGCATCGCCCGCAACACCGACGCCGGCGTCGACGTC
>CATZTY010000215.1 GCA_958424475.1 uncultured Collinsella sp. | reverse complement strand
TTTAACGATGAGCTCATTCATCAAGCGATCGCGCCGCACCATATAGCCGCCGCCCGTCGGCATCAACTCGAGGTCGTCCGTATTGCCCAGATCGTTTACCATGCCTGCTCCTCAACTCGACCATATGGACACCGTAGCTGCAGGACCATATGAGCCGCCCCGTGAATAGCGCGACTTAGAGTTTTTAATTGTCTGCCGGTACGTGTTTGGCAAGTTTTTGTACAGCGAGGCCCGATGGTAACTTATCCCCCGACCAATAGGTCTTTGCGCAGGTCAATGCGCTTGCCAGCATGTCCCATCCCATTTGCAGTGTAGCGCAGTCGGCTATTTTTATTTGAGTTGCGCAACTCGCCTACTCCTCGCTACCGCCTGCGACTCTATGGTGGCAAATGTGCATAGAATCTGCTATAGAATGAATCACAAAAATTTAAAACCCTCCAGTCAAGCACGCGGCAAGGCTTCCGTCATGTATACGCCACGGCGTATGTCCACTAAAAAGGCCCCCGCAAAGCGAGGGCCTTTTGAGAAACTATGTAAGATCGCTTGATCGCGTTACTCGCAGAGCGAAAGAGCGGCCTCGTCAGCAACGACGACGCAGTTGGCGTGCAGCTGCAGGATCGAAGCCGGGCACTTGGGCGTAACCGGACCATAGCACATATCGTGCACGGCCTGAGCCTTGGCCTCGCCGTTGGCGACAACCAGGATCATGCGGGCATACATGATGGTCTGGGTGCCCATGGTGTAAGCCTGACGGGGCACGTCATCGATACTGTCGAACAGGCGGCTGTTGGCCTGAATGGTGCTCTCGGTGAGGTCGACGCAGTGCGTACCCTTGGAGAAGTGGTCATCGGGCTCGTTGAAGCCAATATGACCATTATTACCAATGCCGAGCAGCTGCAGATCCGGGTAACCGGCGGCAGCGACGATCTTGTCGTACTCAGAGCAGGCAGCAGCGGCATCGGGGTTGGAGCCATCGGGCACGTGCGTGTTGTTCAGATCGATGTTGATGTGATCGAAGAAGTTCTCGCGCATGAAGTAGTGATAGCTCTGAGGATCGTCGTGCGAAAGACCACGATACTCGTCCAGGTTGTAGGTGCTGACCTCGGCGAAGTCAACGTCGCCCTTCTCGTACCAAGCGGCGAGCTGCTTGTAGGCGCCAATCGGGGTGGAGCCGGTGGCAAGACCCAGCACGCAATCGGGCTTGAGGATAACCTGGGCCGAGATGATATTGGCGGCCTTGCGGCTCATATCCTCGTAGTCTTTAGCTTTAATGATTTTCATTACGCGTCCTTTCTCGTACAAGAGAGGCAAGGCTCCCTTACAAGCACTTGCCCGCGGCCCGCGTCGGCCGCAACCAACGTGTGCGGCCACCAGGGCGAGGTCGCGTAATGTATGTGTCTCGTGTCTAGCCGCGTCGAGGCCCCTGCCCGTCCACGGTGACCCGAAGCTGTTTAGCCTCGGACGTTTCCCATCTTGCCACGGAGGACGTCCTCTTTCAAGGGCGCCCTCCGTAAACGTGTTTGAATTGTAGGCTAATGGCCACGTGCACTTGCTAGCGCTCGCGAGCAACGATGAGCTGATCCATCTCCTCGACATGCACGCCAACGGAGCCCTTGATACTCGAGAACTCAACGGAGTTGCACACCAAGATGGGAACCGTCACATCGTAGCCCTCGGCAGCAATTGCCTCGCGATCGAACTCAATGAGTACATCGCCCTTATGGACGATGTCACCCACTTGCGCATGTACGGTAAAGTGCTTGCCCTCGAGCTGAACAGTGTCCAAACCAACGTGGATAAGCACGTCCAGACCATCGACCGTGTTAAGCGCAACGGCGTGTCCCGTGGGAAAAATAGCCTCGACCTTGGCATCAGCCGGTGCAATCACACGCGTTCCGGTGGGCAGAATCGCCACGCCCTGGCCCAAAAGGCCGGTGGCAAACGTCTGGTCGTTTACCTCGGAAAGCGGAATGACGTCGCCCGAGATGGGAGCATCCAGCGTAAGGACTCGACCACGCATACCAAAAGACCTTAGGACTTTAGTGAACATGCTCCCCCTCGGACATACCAATCAATCAAAATAACCTTAACAGTTTACCACTTGGCAACGGTTTTTGACCATTAGGGAAGTTCGCGCTTGACAACCTCGACGATGTCGTCGACAACGCGCTGGGTCAGCTCGTGCGTCTCGGCCTCGGCCATCACGCGGACCAGCGGCTCGGTACCGCTCGGGCGCACCAGAATGCGGCCGCGGCCGTCAAGCTCCTTCTCGGCAGCAGCGACGGCATCCCAGATGGGCTGGCAATCGTCCAGACCAGCCTTGTTGTCGGAATGCACGTTGACGAGTACCTGCGGGTACTTCTTCATGATGCCGGCAAGATCGGTGAGGGTACGACCGGTGCGCTTGAGCACGGCCAGCAGCTGCAGAGCCGTCACCAGGCCGTCACCGGTGGTGTTGTGCTCCAGGAAGATGATGTGGCCGGACTGTTCGCCGCCGATGACGGCGCCGTCCGCGAGCATGCGCTCCAGAACGTAGCGGTCGCCCACGGCGGTCTGGACCATCTCGAAGCCCTGCTCCTTCATAGCGATGGAGAAGCCCAGGTTGCACATAACGGTCGAGACGATCTCGGAGTTGGCAAGCTTGCCGCGAGCGGCGAGGTCAGAACCGCAGATAGCCAGGATGTAGTCACCGTCGATCTCATTGCCCTCGCTGTCCACGAACAGTACGCGGTCGGCGTCGCCGTCGTGGGCCAGGCCGATGTCGGCATGGGTGCGCAGCACGAGCTCGCGCAGGGGCTCAAGGTGCGTAGAGCCGCACTCAACGTTAATGTCGGTGCCGCAGTAATCGGTGTTGATGGCATGGACCGTGGCACCCAGGCGCTGCAGCGCGGCGGGCGTAGTCTGGCAGGAAGCACCGTGACCGCAGTCGACGGCAACGACCAGGCCGTCGAGCCTAAGACCGTCAAGCGTATCGATGGCGTGGTCGA
>CATZTY010000214.1 GCA_958424475.1 uncultured Collinsella sp. | reverse complement strand
GCCCTGCTTGGCTTTTTCCTGGTCGACCGTCATGGTCGATTTCAATGCATCAATCTGTCCTTCGAGATCGCCAAGCAGCTGATTAGCCTCGCCGAGTTCCTTCTCGGCCACATCCTCCGCCTCGTATGCCGCCTTGCATTCAGTGTATTTGTCGTCCCTATTTTTCTGAGCCTGCTCGTAGGCAGCTTTCTTCTCCGCCTCGGTCTGCTGCGCCTGCTCGTAAGCAGCCTTGGCGGTGTTGTATTTGCTGGTCAGATCACCGAGTTTGCCGTTGGCTTCGTCGTATGCGGCCCGCGCAGACGACACGGCAGCGTTGGCGGCGTTGACCTTCTCCTGCGCAGCGTTGGCAGCAGTTTGGGCTGTCTGCAGGTCCGCCTGAGCGGTCGCGTCGGCAGTCGTCGCGGCGTCGAGTTCGGCCTTCGCGGTCTTGAGCTCGCTAGCGGCAGCTACCTTGGCGGCCTCGAGCGCTTTCAGGTCGACGCCCGTGCCAGAAGTAGCGGCATCGAGCTCAGCCTGTGCCTGGTCCAGCTTCTTCTGGGCGTTGTCGCGCGCGGTGGTCGCAGCGGCAAGGGCATTGGCAGTCTCCTGCTTCTTGGCCTGAGCGGACATCAGAGCAGACTCGGCGTCGCTCTTTGCCTGCTCAGCATTGGTGGCGGCGGTCCTAGCTGCCGCAAGCTCACCCTCGGCCTTCTTCACATCGGCATTCGCCGCATTGAGCTTGGCCTGCGCGTCCTCGACGTCCTTCTTGGCGGCCTCGTACTTGCCCAATCCCATGTCCCCAAGCTTGTCCTGGGCATCATCGAGGGCTTTCTTGGCGTCGTCGCGCTTTTTCTCGGCATCCTTAAGCGCCTGGGTCTTGTCCTCGACGCTCTTCTTGGCCTGGTCGAGCTGGCCGTTCAGGTCGCCCAGCTTCTTCTGCTGCTCCTCAGCCTTATCGACGGCCGCCTTGAGCTCGCCGATCTTCTCCTGAAGCGCAGCGACCTCCGTTGCATTCTGCTCGGCCGCGTTATCGGTCACGGCCTGCGAGGCCTGATCCTTTTGCTGCTGAGCCTGCTTCTGTGCCTGACCCGCGGCATCGGCCTTCTTCTGAGCCGCATCGTAGGCCGCCTTGGCAGCCTCAAACTGCTTTGCCGATTCCTCGGCCAGCTGCGCCGCTGTCTTCGCGACTGCCTGGTTGCCGGCAACGACGGTGCTCTCGATGGGGCTTTCGCCCTTCACAGCATCGGTGGTATCACCGGCCGGCGCGGCAATTGCCGCCAGCGGCGACATGAGCGGCTGGGCGATGAGGCCTGCCGTCAAAACAGTTGCGACGGCGCGGTTGGCGACACCCCTTACGTTGACGGTCTTGGCCGGAGACGAAAGATGCTTTGGGCTGTACTTTGCCATGTTGTGCTCCCTTCGACACAACGCTATCTGCGTTAACGCGAGTCTAGGGCCGCATATCCCGGTCTTTGTTGCGCAACAATGCGGGCAGCCTGCCAATTCGGTTGTTCAACAGCTTTCGACACAGTTCCGTCACATATGCGGTTGTGATTTAACCATTTTGCGAGGCGTTGCTAAATGCAGGCAAAGCCGTCTGGACGCCCCATCCCGCGTCCCGAAATCCGTTCCACTTGCCACGGTGTAGAGTAATAGCAGCAAGCGCAACGCGGCCCGTGCTAGAACGAGGTGGACATGGAGCTCGACAAACAACAGATCAAGCGACTGCGTGAGCGCCATCATCGGCGCCACGGCATACGCCCCGCACACAGCGAGGCCATGGAGAATGCCACCCGTTTCCTTAAGCAGGCATTCAACATTCGCGAGGGACGCGCGCCCTATCACGTGATTCGCAAACGCTTTGTAAACGGGGCGCGCCTGACTGGCTCGCACTTATGCATCCTGATCATTGCCATGTTAATCGCGAGCATCGGCCTCGATATCGACTCGGATATCGCCATTGTAGGTGCCATGCTCATCTGCCCGCTCATGGGCTCGGTCCTTGCCATGGCCTACGGCATCGCCACGCTCGACCGCGAGATTACCGTCGAGGCCGTCGCCGGCCTCGCACTGCAGATGGTCTTTTGTCTGATCACGTCCACACTGTATTTTAAGCTCTCGCCCCTTGGCACCACCACGGCCGCCATCATCGACAATTCGACACCGACTGTGTGGGACCTTGCCGTCGCGCTCGCGGGCGGCTTTGCGGGTGGCCTGGGCAACTCGCGCGATCAGGAACCTGCCACGCTCATCGCCGGCGTGGCCGTGGCGACCGCGCTCATGCCGCCCCTGTGCGCGGCGGGCTATGGCATCGCCATCGCGAGCGGGTCGCTGTTCTTCTCAGCCCTCTACGAGTTTGGCATCAACGTCGTCTTTATCGCGCTGGCGGCCGAAGCCGTATTGCTTCTTTTACGTGCACCGCTCAAGCGTGACCTCAACGGCGACGGCATTGTGACCGCCGAGGAAAACGCCGAGGTCGATGAGCTGTCACACAAGGTGCGCCGCCGCATCATCATGGGTACGGTGATCTTTGCCATCCCCTGCATCGTTATGACCGCGAGGTCTATTGGCTCGGCGCAGGCCGGCGTGCAGGACGGCTATGGCGTCACCGAAACTACGCGCGAGCTTGCCGCGGTACTGCCAGGCTTTAAGGATTACACCGTCGCCGTCGAGACCTCGGCCACCGAAGGCGAGGAGGAGGGTATCGTCGAGCGCGAGATTGTCGCCCATGTGACGACAGGCGAGGCGCTTGGGGCACACGACCGTCACGTCGCCCGCAAGCTCATCGACCTCAACGTGCCTGAACTCGATCGCGTGGAGTTTGACGTGAAGTGATGCCGGCGCGGGATGTTGCAAAACGCACGTAGCAACTCAGGATGTCGGTACCAAAGGGATCTGCCTTGACGAACGGGGCGGTTTCGTCGAAGCTGCTTGCGGCGTAATCAGCATCGAGCTGGTCTTTGATGGCCGACTGCTTCTTGACGTTGTAGGTCGCGACGATCTGATTGCAGACT
>CATZTY010000213.1 GCA_958424475.1 uncultured Collinsella sp. | reverse complement strand
CACGCTGCCAAACCGCTCATGCACCAGGTCGGCAAGCATAATGCCCACGGCAAACGACACCACGGGGAAGAAATAGCGTCCCGCCAGCTGCCAGTTGCCCTCCGAGATGCTTACACCCACGAGCAGGATGTTGCCCGTCTGCGCGTTGGCGAAAACATGGTCGCGCCCAATGTCCGAATACACGTCCATAAAGCCACCGGCGAGCGCCAAGATGATGCCCAGCTCAATAGACTCCGATATCTGTTTGGCACGCTGCATCGTCGTGCATCCTCCTTGTTGACGACTCTCTCGTGCGTTGGCGGAAACATAACCGCCGTTCATACTGTAACCCATTGACAACATGGCGTGCGCGCGAGACGGGTTCTCCAACGCGCAGATACACAGTCTGGAAACAAACGATCACCGTATCGACGCGCCGATCCCCCAGCTCATGTACTCCCCCAGTCTTTTTAGCCCCGTCCCAAAAAGACTGGTTACAATTACGTGCAGCATACAGACACCGGGAGGGATCGTGGCAAAAAAGCCTCAGCACGCTCAGAACAACCAGCGCAGTCAGCAGGGCAAACAGGGCCAGCAGCAAAAGCGCGGCGGCAAGGCGCAGGCCACGGTCGCCCGCACCAAGCATTCCCAAGCGACGCCCGCCCGCCCCTGGCGCCCGGGCCGCGATAAATTCCTCCCCGTCAGTCGAGCCGACATGGATGCACGCGGCTGGGACCAGTGCGACTTTGTCTACATCTGCGGCGACGCCTATGTGGACCATCCCAGCTTTGGCATGGCCATCATCAGCCGCGTCCTCGACGCGCACGGCTACAAAGTGGGCATCATCTGCCAACCCGACTGGACCGACCCCACCAGCATCACCGTGCTCGGCGAGCCGCGCCTGGGCTTTCTCGTCAGTGCCGGCAACATGGACTCCATGGTCAACCACTATTCGGTGACCAAGCACCGCCGCCGCACCGACGCCTATACCCCCGGTGGCGAGGAGGGGCGCCGTCCCAACCGAGCCGTCACGGTCTACGGCAACCTCATCCGCCAGACGTTTAAGGACGCCCCCATCATTATCGGTGGCATCGAGGCAAGCCTGCGTCGCCTGGCCCACTACGACTACTGGCAGGACAAGCTCAAGCGCTCGGTGCTGCTCGACTCGGGCGCCGACATCCTCATCTACGGCATGGGCGAGCACGCGATTGTCGAGATCGCCGACGCGCTCGACGCGGGGCTGCCCGTCGATCAGATCACCTATATCAACGGCACCGTTTACCGCACGGGTTCGCTCGACGAGGTCTACGACTACGACCTGCTGCCCAGCTGGGACGACCTTGCCGCTGACAAGCTCAACTACGCCCGCAGCTTTAACGTGCAGCAGCAAAATATGGACCCTATCACCGGCCATCGCTTGGTAGAGCCATATCCCAACAGCGTGTACGTGGTGCAGAACCCGCCGTCGGCAACACTCACCACCGACGAGATGGACGAGGTTGCCGAACTCCCCTACGCACGCGATTGGCATCCCGACTACGACGCGGCGGGCGGCGTGCCAGCCTTTGCCGAGATCAAGTTTTCCATTAGCTCCAACCGCGGCTGTTTTGGCGAGTGCTCGTTTTGCGCCCTTACCTTCCACCAGGGCCGCGTGTTGCAGATGCGCAGCCACGACTCGATCATGCGCGAGGCCGAGCTGCTCACGCGCGATCCCGAGTTTAAGGGCTACATCAACGACGTGGGCGGACCGACGGCAAACTTTAGCCGCCCTGCCTGCGACAAGCAGCTCAAGCACGGCGTGTGCAAGAACAAGCGCTGCCTGTGGCCGAGCGTGTGCAAGAACATGGTAGTCGACGAGAGCGGCTACACGCAGCTGTTGCGCGACCTGCGCCAGCTGCCGGGCGTCAAAAAGGTCTTCGTGCGCAGCGGCATCCGCTTTGACTACACCATGGCCGATGCCTCGGACGAGTTTTTGCGCGAGCTGCTGGAACACCATGTCTCGGGCCAGCTGCGCGTAGCGCCCGAGCACGTGAGCGACGCGGTACTGTCCGTGATGGGCAAGCCGAGCCGAGCCGTCTACGACGCGTTCTGCCGTAAATTTGAACGCTTGAACCGCGAATACGGACTCAAGCAGTACGTAGTGCCGTATCTGATCTCGAGCCACCCCGGTTCAACGATGAAGGAAGCCGTGGACCTTGCCGAGGCCGTGCGCGACATGGGCTACATGCCCGAGCAGGTGCAGGACTTCTACCCCACCCCGTCCACCATGTCGACGTGCATGTACTACACCGGCGTGGATCCGCGTACCATGCAACCGATCTACGTGGCGCGCGACCCGCACGAGAAGGCCATGCAGCGCGCGCTCATCCAATATCGCAAGCCCGAGAACTACAAGCTCGTGCGCGAGGCGCTGGAAAAAGCCGCCCGCCGCGATCTGATTGGCTACACCAAGCATTGCCTGATTCGTCCCGTGCCCCCGCGCCCGGGCGAGACGTCTGCTGGCGGCGGGCATGGCACCGGCAAGAAGGGCGGCAAACCGCATGGCGGCGCCGGCGGCAAGGGGCCCAAGGGTAGCAAGGGGCACGGCGGCATGTCGCGCGCACAGAACACTGCCGGTCGCAATCGCGCGGCCCAGGGACGGCAGGGCGCCAACGGCGGCGGCAGACGCAACTAGCGCGGCGAGGCGGCATGCCGCCGTTGGCGACACGACACGCCCCACCAATAAAATGCCGCTCGCCGGGGCGTCGCAGAACGATTCCCCGGCGAACGGCCGATTAATATTGTCTATCTCAAAACGTCGTTACTTTTTGTCAAAACGACCATAGAGCGCAAACGAGAGCGTCGCGGAAATAACCCAAGTCAAAGCGATGCAGACGACAATCATGATCAGGTTCATGGGATTGCCGCTTGGATCGGCATAAACGGGCAACGAGGTAATGCCGGGCATAACAAAGCCGAAGCACTTTGCGCCGAGAACAACGGTAAGCGCACCGCCAATGCCATCCGCGATCATCGCAGCGATAAGCGGAGTCCTGTTA
>CATZTY010000212.1 GCA_958424475.1 uncultured Collinsella sp. | reverse complement strand
CAGCGGCGAGCTCGGCCTCGGCGACCTTCTTGCCCTCGCTGTTCTTTACTTCAAACTTTGCCATTTAAGTGTTCTCCTTGGTATGACGCTGGGCTAAATGGGCTGGGCCCTTAGGCCATACGGATGGCGACGAGACCATTCTTGGCACCCGGGACAGCGCCCTTGACCAAGATGAGGTTCTGCTCGGCATCGATGCGGACAACGGAAAGGTTCTTGACGGTAACGCGCTCGTTACCCATGTGACCGGCCATCTTGACGCCCTTGAGGACGCGCGCAGGATAGGCGCACTGACCGATAGAACCGGGGTGACGCTGGAAGTGAGAACCATGCGTCATAGGACCGCGGCGCTGACCCCAGCGCTTGATGCGACCCTGGAAGCCCTTACCCTTGGAGGTACCGATGACGTCGACCTTCTCGACATCAGTGAAATCAGCGACGGTGACGACCTCGCCGACCTTGTGCTCCTCGCCGTTCTCGACGCGGACCTCACGAAGGAAGCGGACAGGCTCGACGCCGGCCTTGGCGAAGTGACCAGCCATGGGCTTGTTCACGTTCTTGGCCTTGATGTCGCCGAAACCGATCTGGACGGCGTCATAGCCGTCGGTTGCCTGAGTTTTAACCTGCGAGACAGCGCAGGGGCCAGCCTGGATGACCGTGACGGGAACGACGTTGTCGTCCTCGTCCCAAACCTGGGTCATGCCAATCTTGCGGCCGAGAATCATGCTGATCAAGATATGATCCCAACTCTCGCGTGGTCTTGGGACAATGCGTACACCACCGTGCGTACGCCCCTAGAGGACCACTACTTACACGACGTGCTCCCCAGCCTTGTATTGCGTCCGGACTACCTGACAACCCTATTAAGCAGGCATTTTGTCCAGCCAGAATACTCCCCTGGTTACACACAGCTGTTTAGTATACACGGCTGCGGGCGTATCCATCGAGATTCATATTTCACTCACATTGTTTACGCAGGTAAAGTGCGTGGCACGTTCCCAGTGTGCGGCGGAGGGGGCGGGCCTGAGACATATTAAGGTTGCTGCTCTACAGTCCTGCTCACGACGGAGAGCACATTAAGTGCTCTCCTGTTCGTGCGGAACTCGCGACAACCTTAATATGTCTCAGGCCCGCCCCCTCCGCCGCACACTGGGAACGCCACGTTGATGTCTGCTAAACCTTGCTCGTTCAGGCTAATGACTTTGTTGGGGGTCCACTATTTGCTGGAGGGTGAACTTGCATTGCATTGGCTCGCCTTCTGCTTGTGGCTTTGCTTCGTCAAAATCGAAGATCATGATGGCGCAGTTGGGGAGTTTTGTTGGGAGCTCGAAGCCCTCTGGGGCTGCGGCCTTGATGAATTGGCGGCTGGCGCTGCCGTGGCTTACTGCTAGGAGGGTTTCGATGCCCTCGGCGCTTATGAGATTGGTGAGGGTGTCTACCATGCGCTCTTGCAGTGCGCGGCTTCCTTCTCCTCCGAAGGGGACCAGATCCTCGCCGGGATCCCAGACATCGGTGGGCAGGGCGTCGTGGGGACCTTCTTCGAAGGTGCCGTAGCAGCGCTCGATGATGCCTTCGCAGGGCTCGACTGCTGCGTCCGGGCCGAGAAGCTCGCATGCGACGAGACTTGCCGTGTCCATGGCTCGGCCTAAGGGTGATGAGACCACTTTGTCGGGGGTGACGCCGTGGGCCTTGAGCCATGCGGCTGCTGTCTGTGCCTGCTGACGACCCAAATTGGTGAGCGGTGAATCGCAGCGGCCCTGGACCAGCTTTTTGACGTTGAACTCCGTCTGACCGTGACGGAGTAGATACAGTTTCTTCATGCTCTCCCCTTCTGCATAACCTGCTTTGCCGGCACAGCCTTACTCATGGGTATGTCCTACGTAGTCTTCGTCGATCGTAATCTTGGCAATCGACTTGGGATATTCCGATTCGACACGTTTTGCCAGCGTGTGCTTTACGTCTTCGGCACTCATCTGCAGATCCGAGGGTCGCACGCAGTCAAAAATCACGTTGGTGTGCGTAGGACCCGGCACACAGCGCAGGTCATGAATCGAGAGGCGGCTATCGATCTGTTGGGCCATGGCGTTAATGCGTAAACGCATGCTTGCCAGCTTGGGGTCATCGGTCACGATGGGATCGTAGTGAAGCGTGACAATCATGCCGTCTTCGTTCCTAAACGCCTGCTCGATGTTATCGAGCGTGTCGTGACTTTCCAGCGGGCTGGCCTCGGCTGCCATCTCGGCGTGAGCGCTTGCGAACTTCCTGCCCGGGCCGTAGTCGTGAACCATCAGATCGTGAACGCCCAAAACGCCGGGGTAGCTCATGATCTTGTCTCGAATGTGCTTGACCAGCTTAGGATCGGGCGTCTGGCCCAAAAGCGGGCTCACCGTATCCTGGATGAGTTCAAAACCGCTCCAGCCAATATAGGCACCAACGGCAAGGCCGACCCAAGCGTCAAGATTGATGCCCGTCACCTGCGAAACAACTGCGCACGCCAGCACGGCACCCGTGGCAAGAACATCGTTCTTGGAATCCTGCGCGGTCGCATGCAGCGTCTCGGACTCAATGCGATCGCCGAGCTTTTGGTTGAGGGCCGCCATCCAGAGCTTTACGACCATCGAAAGCACTAGAACTGCCACCAGGGCAAGCGAGAACTCGACAGGTTCGGGGTGGATGACGCGCTCGGCCGAGGACTTCACCAGCTCAACGCCAATCAGCAGCACGAGTGCCGCCACGACCAGACCCGAGAGATACTCGTAGCGACCGTGGCCGTAAGGATGCTCGGGGTCGGCCGGCTTGCTCGCCAGCTTAAAGCCCAGCACGCTCACGATATTCGAGCTGGCATCGGACAGGTTGTTCATGGCATCCGCAACAATCGAAACCGATCCCGAAACCACACCAATTACACCCTTCGCAGCACAAAGCGCAACATTGGCGACAATACACACCATGCCCGCTAACGTGCCCACACGCGCACGATCGCCCTGTGCGCGTTTAACAATCCACTCGACCATCTACATCCGCCCCCACGGTACTACC
>CATZTY010000211.1 GCA_958424475.1 uncultured Collinsella sp. | reverse complement strand
CCCGCAACCGCATTGCAGACGGTGCCCGCCTGCAGCAGGCCGAACTTGCCAATGCAGGGCTCATCGGCACCCAGCTCATCCATCAGTTCGCGCTCGGCAACCAAGAACTTGGCAGCCGCCAGCGCCGCATCGTGCGACTCCTCGACCGGAACGCCATAGGTCTTAGCGATATGGATGCTCGTCCCGTGAATATGAATGTGTGTCTCACTCGAACGCGCCAGCAACGGACCGGAGCAGCTCGCCAACGTGCCGGCGGGCAGATCGGGCCACACGTGGAAGCCGAAGATGCGATCCACCCCATAGCGCTCGAACACACCGCTCTCACATACCGTCTTGGCACCACCTGTCGTTTCCTCGGCCGGCTGAAACACAAAGAGTACGTTGCGCCTAATGGCGCCCGGCTGCTCGCGAATCGTACGGTCGACATACGTCGCGGCGGCAAGTGCCATGGCCATGTGTCCGTCATGTCCGCAAGCGTGCATCTTGCCGGGATGGATCGAGGCAAAGGCCGCTCCCGTCGCCTCCGCGATGGGCAGCGCATCCATATCGGCGCGAATCGCCGTGGCACGCGCGGCACCAACGCCAGCGTCGAAGAAAGCGCAGACGCAGCTGGGACACGGATGGGTCACCTCGCAAGCGAGCGGCGCCAACACGCCCTCGATATAGGCGATAGTCTGCGGAAGATCGAAATCGAGCTCCGGAATGCGATGGAGATCGCGGCGATAGCGACGGAGTTCTTGGAGCTCGGTCATAGAGAATCCCTTCGTGAGGCACATCTGTTGCAACTTATTGTGATACAGGATTGTGGCACACATGTTTCCAGCATATTGCTGCATTTTTTAAACGTTATATACGAATACTCTTGTTTGGTAAAGTGCAACGTGATAGGGTCTTTACCACTTGATAGAGGCGCGGGCACGAAGAGCCGCGGGCGAGCCGGCAGGCTTTGACCCCGTGGGGAGGCGAAACCCGCCGAACTGGGTTTTTCGGGCACGAACAACCTGGTGGGCCTGTGGGAAACACCCACAGGACTGTCTGCAGCAATGCGGGAGCGCTATCCGGACATTGGGTCCACGCTATGCGGATTCGATGCGCAGATGGCGCCGTCTGGATAGCGAGGTTTACGGGACATGGCATTGACCCCCAACGAGGCATATGCGGCCAAGCAGCCGTTTGTGGACAAGGAGACACTCGAGCATATCGTCGAGCAGTTCCCCACGCCGTTTCATCTATACGACGAGGCGGGCATCCGCCGCAACATGCAAGAAGTGCGCGACGCCTTTGCATGGAACCCGGGCTTTAAGGAATACTTTGCCGTCAAGGCCAACCCCAACCCGGCGCTCATCTCCATTCTCAACGAATACGGCTGCGGCTGCGATTGCTCGAGCTATACCGAGCTCATGATCGCCCGCTCACTGGGTATCACGGGACACGACATCATGTTCTCGTCCAACGACACACCGGCTGCCGACTTTGAGCTCGCCGACAAGCTGGGTGCCATCGTCAACTTTGACGACATCAGCCACATCGGGTTCTTTGAGCGCGTTGCGGGGCCCATCCCCAAGACGGTCAGCTGCCGCTTTAATCCAGGCGGCCTGTTCCAGCTCTCCAACGGCATCATGGACAACCCGGGCGACTCCAAATATGGCATGACCACCGAGCAGCTCTTCGAGGCCTTCCGCATGCTCAAGGCCAAGGGCGCCGAGGACTTTGGCATCCACGCATTCCTTGCCAGCAACACTGTCACCAACGACTACTACCCCAAGCTCGCGCGCATCCTCTTTGAGCTTGCCGTACGCCTGGAGCGCGAGACCGGCGCACACGTCGCCTTCATCAATCTGTCCGGCGGCGTCGGCATCCCCTACCTGCCCGAGCAGCAGACCAACGACATTCGCGCCATCGGCGAGGGAGTACACGCGGCATACGACGAGATCCTGGTTCCCGCCGGCATGGGCGATGTGGCGATCTGCACCGAGATGGGCCGCTTTATGATGGGCCCCTACGGCTGCCTGGTCACCAAGGCCATCCACGAGAAGCAGATCTACAAGGACTATATCGGTGTCGATGCAAGCGCCGTCGATTTGATTCGCCCTGCCATGTATGGCGCCTACCACCACATTACGGTAATGGGTCAGCCGGGCGGCGCCGACAAGGCCACAGCGTCCGTCACGAACACCTATGACATCACGGGCAACCTATGCGAGAACAACGACAAGTTCGCTATCGATCGCGAGCTGCCGCATATCGACATGGGTGACCTGCTTGTAATCCACGATACCGGTGCGCATGGCTACTCCATGGGCTACAACTACAACGGACGGCTGCGCTCGGCCGAGGTCCTGCTGCGCCCCGATGGCGCGGCCGACCTCATCCGCCGCGCCGAGCGCCCGGGCGATTACTTTGCCACGCTCGACGTGCTGCCGTGCGGCCGAGAGCTGCTGGCCAAGTCGCGCGCCGAAAGTGCACGCCGTCGCGCCAAAGACGAGCGCTTGGCAGTCGCAGCTCAATGGAACAAACGCATCCAGATCGCAGAGGCGAAGGGGAAGAACATGGACATCCGCAATCTCGAGGGCTCAACCGTCGCCCTAGTTACGCCGTTTAAAAAGGACGGCAGTGTCGACTTTGACGCGCTTGGGCGCCTTATCGATTTCCACCTGCAAAACGGCACCGACGCCATCCTCACCCTAGGCACCACCGGCGAGAGCGCCACGATGACCGACGACGAGGACAACTCCGTTGTCGCCGCGGTGGTCAAGCAAGTTGCAGGACGCGTCCCCGTCATCGCCGGCTCGGGCTCCAACTCCACGCAGACCATGCTCACCAAGTCGCTTACTTACCAGGGCTTGGGAGCCGACGGCCTGCTGCTCATTACCCCCTACTACAACAAGTCTAACGAAGAGGGTATCTATCAGCACTTTAAGACCGTAGCCGATGCCGTGGACATTCCCTGCATCCTGTACAACATCCCCGGTCGTTGCGGCTGCGGTATCAGCGAGCACAACGTAGAGCGCCTGGCCGCACATCCCAACATCATGGGTATTAAGGAAGCCT
>CATZTY010000210.1 GCA_958424475.1 uncultured Collinsella sp. | reverse complement strand
CACCTGTACGGGAATCTTGGAGCCAGTGGAACAGTCGAGGCCCGCGGCGTGCACGCCAATCTGCACTGACATCATCGTGTGGGCATTGGCGGCGACAGCGGCAGCCTGCTCTTGCTGATATCCGTTCCAGGCAGCATAGCCTGCACCGCCGGCGACGAGCGCGACGGCCACGATGCCGGCGACCATCAGATTGCGGCGCTTGGGCGACATCTTGCGATGGCGGACCTCGGCTTCGTGTGCCGAGGGAACGGACGGCAGGGGAATATCGCCCATGGCGATGGTCTCATCCACGGCTGGTGCGGAACCCAGGCCAGGAAGCTCGCGAGTCAGCGAATCCTCGGCCGGTAAGCTGTCGAGCAAGACGGTTTCCTCGCCCGTGTCGGATTCGGGCTGGTTGCCGGCCTCGCTTTCGGTGTCTTCGTGATCTGCCTCATCCTCGGCAAGCTCAACGTCGCCTGCATCCTGATCATCGGACTGCGCCTCGGTTTCCGGCTCATCCTGCACATCAACGCCCGAATCGTCAAACGCAATCTCATCGAGTGAAATCCGGTCTAAGCTCTCCAAAGCCTCAGCGCAAGCTTCTGCATCTTGGGCCGCATCCTCTTGGCCCATCGTCTCATCTTTCATATATCCCCCAAGCTCAATATCGGGACAACAATGTACCCAAAAACGGGACCCCATAGAGCCGCCGCATGATTTGAAATCCGATTTTATTTATGCTCATGTTTTTGAATAGATGAATAGAGACGCAACGACAAAAGCCCCCGAAAAGCGAGCGAAACGCTTTCCGGGGGCTCTGCGAGACATTGGATGAAAATCCTGGCGGACGGGCCTATGCCCAACTGCCAACAGCGATCAGCGCGTTACTCGGCGTGCGCGTAATCAACCTTGGCGCGGCGAGCGGTGGCCTTCTCCCAGTCGCTGGTGCCCTCAAAGACATCCTGCTTGTAGGGATTGCGGCCGAGCTTCTTGGCGCGGTAGGCGATGTAGATGATCGCGGCGACGTTGGCGATCAGTGCGGCGATCGAGACCGCGGTAGCGGCGCCGGGGTCGAGCGTGGAGTGGGTCACAAAGATGGACTCCTCCTGGAAGAACGGGAACACCTGGGCAAACATGCACCAAATGGCCAGCGTAAAGGCGCGGTTCTGGATCCAGCCGCCCTTGTTCCAGATAAAGGCGGCGACGGTGGGCGCCAGCAGCAGCGCAAAGCCGCAGAACCAGGAGTGGGTGGGCAGGCAGTTGTAGGTGTAGCAGAAGTTCCAGATATCGTAGGCGATGATGTAGACCCAGGTCATGTCGGGCCACAGCATGTCGGTCTTGTCCTCGGAGGCGTAGACGCTCCACCAACCGGTCATGCAGAAGATGTTGATGAGACCGGCAATGCCGTTGAACACGTTGTTCCAGCCGGCCAGCTGCGTAGCACCTTCGGAGGTGACCCAAGTGGACTGGCCCAGGACAAAGAAGTGATAGGCGCTCTCAAAGTCGGACACGACGGCGATCAAGATGTTGATGGCGACGATCACAAACGGCCACGCGCGGAACCAATGCGCCCTGCCGATCTTGCCCCACTGGTACTTAATGGCAATGAAGCCCCAGCAACCGGCCAGCGCCGCGTATACCTTGGCGTAGTGGAACCAGCTGTTCTGGTACACATGGGTGGGGTTGGTGAGCGCCCACTCGGCGCCCTGTGAGACGCCGATGGCGATGGCGACGCAGTAGATGGTCATGGCCAGCGGAGCCACGCCAAAGATGATTGCCGCGCCCAGCTTGGTGCGGCGGCCGACCTCGTTGAGCACGATCAGGCCAATAAAGACCATGGCCCAGCCGGCCCAGTGGATAAGGGTATCGCTACCCCAAACATCGAACAGCATGCTGCTCTCCTTTCACACGCCCGCGGCCCCTCTTCTGATCGCGGGCAGTTTGGCCAAATGTCGTCAGTTCTGGGGCTTGCGCTCCGGATACTTGGCGGTATAGCCCTCGATGTGGAGTGTCGAGGCGATGATTTCCTTGACCGTCTCGTCGGGCACATCGGGGTGCGTGCGGATATACATCAACAACCCCATGATGAGGGTGTAGAACGTTTCGTAGACATGGTCGATGCGCAGCTCGTGATGGGCGACAAAATCCACCACGGTGGTGTCGCAGATGTACTGAGCCACGCGCTGAACCACGTTGTGCAGAAAGCCGCCGTAGAGGGCGCCGCTGCTTGAGGTGAGTGTACTCGGCAGCTCGTGACCGCTGGCGACCAGACGCTTAAAGAGCGGGGCGACGGTGTCGAGCGCGCCCTCGATATCGCCGACGGTGCGGCTGGCATTCCACTGCTCGAGTTCGGAGATAAAGCCGTCGATCGCCTCGTCCATAACAGCGGTGACGGCGGCGTCCATGTCGGCAAAGTAGTGGTAGAACAATGAACGCGTGCAGCCGGCTCGTTTGGTCACGGCCGATACCGATAGGTGGGACACGCCCAACTCGGAGCTTACGGTGCGCACGGCATCGAGGATCTCGCGACGGCGTTCGTCGCCCGTCAGGCGCTTTGCCGCGCTATCGGATGCAGGGACGGCATCGACCACAGAGGTATCTGCTGCGTTGTTGCCCATGTTTTGCCGCCTTTCATCCTCTTTTGCCTGACCGTTCGCCTAACAGTCTTGAATATTGTTGACGGTTCGTCAATACTATTTTTGACACAATGTCAACAATGGCGGGTGAACGGCATGGGGGCATGCCCGGCCTGCAAAAAAAGAGGGGCGCTGCGGCCTCGTCGTGCTGCGGCAAGAGAAGGGACAACCATGATTCTCAACGGACCGGGAATTAGCTACACCGAGCCCGATATCGGTTCGGAGTTCGTGCCGCCGCTGCCGGAGCATCCGCGCGAGGCAATCGTCAAGCTGTGCGAGCACTGCACCAACCGCCTGCTGCATCGCGACGAGCTGCTGGGCTACGAGTACTGGTCGTTTGCCGAGGCCGCAACCGACGAGCAGGCCGAAGTGCTCTGCAAGATGAAGATGCGCCGTCCCTATACGCTGTCCGAGATGGTCAAGCTCACCGGCATGCCCGAGGCC
>CATZTY010000209.1 GCA_958424475.1 uncultured Collinsella sp. | reverse complement strand
CACTCGTGTACAACTGGACTGCCGAGCTGGAGCGCTTTGCGCCCTCGCTGGATGTGTGCGCCATCGTGGGCGCCAAGGCTCAACGCCGCGTGCAGATAGCAGGCGCCGACGAGCATAACGTGGTCGTGACGTCGTATGACCTCATGCGCCGCGATATCGACGAGTATGCCGAGCGGGACTTTGCCCGCGTGGTGCTCGATGAGGCCCAGTACATTAAAAACCCGCTCACCCAGGTGGCGCGTGCCACCAAGCGCCTGCCGGCCGGCGTGCGCTTTGCCCTGACGGGCACGCCCATCGAAAACCGCCTATCCGAGCTCTGGAGCATCTTCGACTTTTTGATGCCGGGCCTACTTGGCACGCGCGAGTCGTTTGCCAAGCGCTTCGAAAGCCCGGTCGAGCATGCCGAGGGCGACAGTGCCGCCCGCCTGCAAGCGCTCGTGTCGCCGTTTGTGCTGCGCCGTGTCAAGGAAGACGTGGTGGCCGACCTGCCCGAGAAGATCGAGGATACGGTCATGGCGCAGCTTACCGGCGAGCAGCGCAAGCTCTACCTGGCCAACCAGGACCGCATCGCCCAACAGGTGCAGCACCGCGAGTCATCCGAGTTTAAGAAAGACAAGCTCAAGGTGCTCGCCGAGCTCACCAAGCTGCGCCAGATCTGCTGCGACCCGCGTCTGCACTACGAGGATTACAAGGCGGGGAGCGCCAAACTCGATACGTGCATGGAGCTCGTGCACGGCGCACTCGACGGCGGGCATCGCATCCTGTTGTTCAGCCAGTTTACGGGTATGCTCGATATCATCGGTAAGCGCTTGGCCAAGGAGGACATCGACTTCTTTAAGCTCACGGGCGCTTCGTCTAAGGAGAGCCGCGCCAAGATGGTCGCGCAGTTCCAGGAGGGCGAGGTGCCGGTCTTTTTGATTTCGCTCAAGGCGGGCGGCGTGGGCCTTAACCTGACGGCTGCCGACGTGGTCATCCACTACGACCCGTGGTGGAACGTGGCGGCGCAGGACCAAGCAACTGACCGTGCACACCGTATTGGCCAGCAACATACCGTGACCGTGTACAAGCTCATCGCCAAGGACACGATCGAGGAACGCATTATGCGGATGCAGGAGTCTAAGCGCGACCTGGTCAACAACGTACTCGGCGGCGACGGCATCTCGTCGGCACTGTTCACGCGCGAGGATGTTCTGGCGCTGCTCGGCGGCGACGGGCGTTAACCCGCTCGGGTGAGGCCGCCAGGGCGGATAGCCCGCGCTGTCCCATCGTCCCCGCTCGTTATGTGTTCATTTGCAATGCCGTGGATGGTTTGTCTGCCTTTGGGCATAAGAACATCATGGCGAAATTCTTTAAGGACCCCGACGGCAAGCTCATCGCTGCCCTTGGCGACGACGTTGCGACCCCTGCCGGTTGCACGGAGCTGACCGCAAACACTGAGGACGCGGCGCATGAGAAGCACGTGCCTGTTGTCGAGACCGAGCGCGACGGTCACGTGATTCGCGCCCGAGTTGGCTCGGTCGAGCACCCCAGCCTGCCCGAGCACTACATTGAGTGGATCGCCCTTGAGGCCGAGGGCCGCTTAGAGGTCCATTACCTTGAGCCCGGCATGAAACCCGCGACGTTTTTCGCGGGCGGCTCCAAGACCGGTACCGTCTATGCCTACTGCAACCTGCACGGGCTGTGGTCCGCGACATTCTAGGAGCGCGCCCCCGCTCGGGGTATCATAGCTAGCATATGCACATGCAAGCGCCGGCTGCATTATGCGGCCGGCGCTTTTACTACGATTTCGATGGTTTACGACGGAAAGGGCTGGGCCATGAAGCTCGCGCTTGCACAGATCGATATGCGCCTGGGTGATATTGAGGGCATTTGCGGCCGCATTGAGGACCAGGCTCGTCTGGCCCACGAGCGCGGGGCGCGCGTGCTGTGCGTTCCGGCTCCGCTCTTTATGGGCGCCATGCCCGGTGGCCTGGTGGGCGCTGCCGACTTTGAGCACGGCATGCTTGCCGGCTTGACTGGTGTCGCCGAGCGTATCCAGGAGCTTGACATGATCTGCATCGTGCCCGCGGCGGTTTCGTTTGAGGGCCAACCGCTGCTCGACTACATGATGCTCAAGGACGGTCATGTGGTGCCGGCGCGTTCGAGCATTGCCTTGCAGCGTGGCGAGAACAACGACACGCGTTGGGCGCCGCCGGTGTTCGACGTGGACGGCGTGCGCATCGCCGTAATTTTTGACTTGGACCGCGAACTCGAGATGTTGCCGACCGGTGTTGACCTCATTGCGTATTTCCAATTCAACGCGTTTGACATGACCGACCGCGAGACTGCCGCCATTGCTGCCGTTCGCAGCGGCGCCTACCGCAAGATCGCATCCAAGCGCAGCGTGTGGTTTGCCTGCATGGCGCCGGTCGGTGCCTATGACGAGTCGGTGTATACCGGCGGTTCGTTTGTGCTCGACGACTGCGGTCGCGTGGTGGCCCAGGCGCCGTGCTTTGAGGAGAGCCTGCTGGTTCAGGAGATTCAGCGCGGCGTGATGCTCGATGCCCTGGAGGATCACGAACTGCCCGAGTTCCGTTCCGAGGAGTGGCTGTGGCAGGCGCTGGTGCTCGCCGTGCGCGACAACGCCCGAGCCCACGGTGCGTCGCGTGCTGTGGTGGCACTCGAGGGTGACTTGCCGTCGTCCCTGCTGGCGGCGCTGGCCGTCGACGCTCTGGGCCCGCGCAATGTGATTGGCCTGGTGCTGGGGCGCAACCGTATCTTTACGCCGGCGCAGGAAGAAGCCGAGGCTGCCCGCTGTGCCGCCGTCCGCGCCATCGCCGAGCGTCTGCACATTCGCACCGTCGAGCGCGATGCACCGGATGCGGCGCGCGTGCTCGATCGCGACGTGTCGGCGGGCGATGCCGAGCGCCTGCGCTCGCGCACGCTGGGCCTGATGCTGGAGGATACGGCGCTCGAGCTGGGTGCGATGGCGCTGAGCCCGCTGTCCAAAACCGAGTACGCGCTGGCGGCGCCGGCGCTTTGCGGCGGCTACCAGGGCGATTACGCGCCCTTTGGCGATGTGTACCTGTCGACGCTTGAGTT
>CATZTY010000208.1 GCA_958424475.1 uncultured Collinsella sp. | reverse complement strand
CGGACCAAAAGCTTGCCCAAGACGGACCCCCTCTACGGAAGTTCATGACCACAGAACATAGAGTTAAACCGTTTCAATTAAAACTTCAGGACTTCTCGCTACGAAAACTGAGCCGTTCGCCGAATATTCCGTGCATTTCGCGGTATTATAGGGGCTGCATGTCATGTCCCTTTCGAAGGGTCGCCCGGCAATCGCCAGCCACGACCCCCAGACGGGACGCCAACACGATAGAGAGGAGAGGCATGCAGTACTCACAGGAAGTGGAGAACATGTGCCCCGTTGCCAAGGGTGCATACCACGGCCCCGCACCCATCCCCGAGGAGGGCAAGTGGGTCCAGGCTAAGGAGATTTCCGACATCTCCGGTCTTACGCACGGTGTGGGTTGGTGCGCACCTCAGCAGGGCGCCTGCAAGCTCACGCTGAACGTCAAGGACGGCATCATCGAGGAGGCCCTCGTTGAGACCATCGGCTGCTCGGGCATGACCCACTCTGCCGCCATGGCTTCCGAGATCCTTCCCGGTAAGACCATCCTCGAGGCCCTCAACACCGACCTCGTCTGCGACGCCATCAACGTTGCTATGCGCGAGATCTTCCTGCAGATCGTTTACGGCCGCAGCCAGACCGCGTTCTCCGAGGGCGGCCTGCCCGTGGGCGCCTCTCTCGACGACCTCGGCAAGGGCCTTCGCTCTCAGGTCGGCACCATGTTCGGCACCAAGGCCAAGGGCGCTCGTTACCTCGAGCTCGCTCAGGGCTACGTCACCCGTATGGCTCTCAACGACAAGAACGAGATCATCGCATTCGAGTTCCTGAACCTCGGCAAGTTCACCGACGCCGTCAAGGCCGGCAAGACCCCCGAGGAGGCCATCGCTGGCGCTATGGGCCACTATGGTCAGTGGGAGAACGCTGCCAAGTACATCGACCCGCGCACCGACGAGGAGACTCACTCCGTCGCCAGCGTGTTCCCGGTTCACGAGTAGAAAGGGAGGGAAATAACTATGACTGTTACGTTCGAAGGTTACGAGCGCCGCGCTGACAAGATCAACAAGTGCCTCGCCGACAACGGCATCGCCTCCCTCGAGGAAGCTCTGCAGATCTGCACCGACAAGGGCTTCAACCCGCGTGAGATCGTCAACAACACCCAGTCCATCGCCTTCCAGAACGCCGAGTGGGCCTACACCCTCGGCTGCGCTCTCGCCGTCAAGCGCGAGGCCAAGACCGCTTCTGAGGCTGCTGCCATCATCGGCGAGGGCATCCAGGCCTTCACCGTTCCCGGCTCCGTCGCTGAGGACCGCAAGGTCGGTCTGGGCCACGGCAACCTGGGCGCTATGCTGCTCTCCGACGACACCGAGTGCTTCGCCTTCCTGGCCGGTCACGAGTCCTTCGCTGCCGCTGAGGGTGCTATCGGCCTGGCTCTGAACGCCAACAAGGCTCGCAAGAAGCCGCTGCGCGTCATCCTCAACGGTCTGGGCAAGGACGCTGCTCAGATCATCGCCCGCATCAACGGCTTCACCTACGTGAAGACCCAGTTCGACTACTTCACGGGCGAGCTCAAGGTCGTCGAGACCATCCCCTACTCCGATGGTCCCCGCGCCGCCGTCAACTGCTACGGCGCCGACGACGTCCGCGAGGGCGTTGCCATCATGTGGCACGAGAACGTCGACATCTCGATCACCGGTAACTCCACCAACCCCACGCGCTTCCAGCACCCCGTCGCTGGCACCTACAAGAAGGAGCGCCTCGAGGCTGGCAAGAAGTACTTCTCCGTCGCTTCTGGTGGCGGCACTGGCCGTACCCTGCACCCGGACAACATGGGCGCCGGCCCTGCCTCTTACGGCATGACCGACACCATGGGCCGCATGCACTCCGACGCCCAGTTCGCCGGTTCTTCCTCCGTGCCTGCGCACGTCGACATGATGGGTCTCATCGGCATGGGCAACAACCCCATGGTCGGTGCCACCGTCGCCTGCGCTGTCGCCGTCGAGGAGGCCCTCAAGGCCTAATCGCGCCCGCGCGATGCTCATATAGTTGAGCTTTGGAGCCGCTACCCATCCGGGTAGCGGCTCTTTTTTTTGCCCCTCCCTCAGTTGCGGTGAAATAGTTCCTAAACAGCCGCCCCATCCTTCCAAACAGGAAAGATTCCACCGCAGCTTCTTAGCTGTCCTCCCGGTGTTAAGGTATCGGTGACGCCCACCTTCCAATTTGGCCCTTTACCGATTTATCCAATCTTTGCGACATCTTTGCCGATCAGCCATGCGACAATGCGCCGGACGAGAAAGGAATCCGATGGAATCGACTGATGTACTGGTAATTGGATCTGGCATTGCGGGCCTTTGCGCCGCCATCGAAGCGGCACGCACGGGTGCAACCGTCGCTGTGGCAAGCGCCGGCAAGACCATGAGCGGATCGAGCTTCTTCCCGGGCACCTGGGGCCTCGGCCTTATTGGCCCCGTTGACGAAGACGACGAACAGGACCTCATCGATACCATCCAGGCCGTGGGCGGCGGTGTTGCCGACCCTACGCTCGTCCAGACGTTTGTCCACGGTATTCCTCAGGCCATCCAATGGCTCGAGCGGGATCTAGGTGTTGAGCTCCAGCGTCCGCAAAGTGCCGAGAGCGCCCAGCAGAAGCAGTTTATCCCCTGCTTTGACCATAAGACGCGTATGTGGCGCGGCCTCACCCGCAAGCCCCTTGAGGACGCTCTAACGACCCAGATCGAGTCGCTCGGCATTCGCCTGCTCCCCCGCCACGAACTTATCGACCTTGTTGAGGACACAACCGGAAAGATTACCGGCGCCGTGCTCTACGACCACGCAAACGAGCATCTCGTGCCTATGGCAGCCAAGGCCACTATCATCGCTGCGGGCGGCACGGGTGGCCTGTTCGAGCGAAGCCTCACTTCCGCCGATGTGCTCAGCTCCTCGCAGGCCATCGCACTGGTGCACGGTGCGTCCCTTACTAATATAGAGTTCATGCAGATGATGCCGGGCTTCATCGAGCCCAAGCGCAACGTTGTCTTTAACGAGAAGACATGGTGCTACGTCACATTTGACCAACCGGTCGATATTGCCGACGGCAAGCTGGACGACCTGCTC
>CATZTY010000207.1 GCA_958424475.1 uncultured Collinsella sp. | reverse complement strand
ATGCTCTGGACATGCCGCGGCTCGATGCCGACCGCCTGGTGTTCGACAACTCCCAGCCGGGCGACTACGAGCTTATCTCGCTCGCGGACTTTACCTTTGGCGAGCAGCCATTTGAGGCCAACGCTTCACTGGATGCCGAGGGCAGGCTCGTTCGCGGCGATGCGGAGCCGGAGGGCGCCGGTGCAGATGCCCGCGCCGCCGTTCCCGGTCCTGCCGACCCCGAGCCCGATTCGTTTGAGCTCGTGTATCCTCGGGCAGTGGGCGTGCGCATGGGCATCTGTCCGTATCCGGCGCGCGATTCGTACAGCTACTCGTCAATTGCCGCGGCGCTGCATGCCGAGTCCGAGGACCGTGCCGCCGAGGCACGCGTGCCCATGGACGAGGCTGGCGAGGATGCAGAGTCGGATGGTTCCGAGATGACGGATGCAGACGTGGCCGCCGTTGAGCCCGCCGGCAACCCCATGGCGCTGGGCTCGGCGTTCCATGCCGCCTGCCAGTGGCTGATCGAGATGGGTGCCGATGCGCTGCCCGCTGAGCGTGCCGATGCGCTGGCGCGCCTGTGGTGCCTGACGCCGGAGCAGCGTGAACGCTTCGACGTTGCCCTGGACCGCTGGCTCAAGTCGGCTGTTCGTGCCGATCTGCTCGCCTGGCCGTGCGTTCGCGCCGAGGTGCCGTTCTTTTCGCTGGGCTGCGAGGACGAGGACATCGCTCGCTACGGTGCATATGCCGAAGGCGCCATCGATGCCTTGGCAACCGACCCGGCCGATCCGTCACGCGCACTGGCCATCGACTACAAGACGGGTGGCACGCCGGATGAGACACCCGACCAGCTGCTCGAGAAGCACGCCCTGCAGGCGCGCGTCTACGCTGATGTTCTGCACAAGGCGGGCTTTGAGACCGTGACCGTCAAGTTCGTCCGTGTGGAGCAGCCGGATCCAACCATCTTCGTCGAACCCGCCGAACCTCAAGTGGTCACCTACAACCTCTAGCCCTCAGATAGCTTGCGGTGGAATACGGACTGTTTTGGCCAAAAAAGCCGCCAAACAGTCCGCATTTCACCGCAACTCAATAGGAGCCGTGTTGGTTTGGCTAGGTTCGGGTGCTGTCCGTGCCGTGCGGTAAAATCGTTCAGTCAGAACACGAACCCGCATCGGAGCTCATCACATGGCATTCGTCCATCTGCACAACCACACTGTCTTTTCCATGCTCGACGGCGCAACCCGTATCCAGGATATGGTCAACCGTGCCGTTGAGCTGGGCATGCCCGCCGTGGCCATTACCGACCACGGTTACATGTATGGCGTGCCCGACCTGGCGCTGGCCTGCGACGCCGTCAATCACAACACGCCCGAGTACAAAACCTGGAGCCACGACAAGGCCTTCTTGGAAAAGGACCGCCGCGACGAGCTGGTGGAGCCCGACCCCGAGGCAAACCCGCGCGAGCATGCCCAGTACGTCAAAGACATGGCCATGTGGGACGAGAAGGGCAACATCGACGAGCTCAAGCCGCCTCTGGTCATCAAGCCCATCTTTGGGTGCGAGGTCTACTTTACGCCGGACGAGACGCTCGCCCGCGACCACAAGCCCGAGCTCTACCACATGATCCTTCTGGCCAAGAACCAGGAGGGCTACGTCAACCTGATGCAGACGGTTTCCGAGGCCGCCGTGCAGGGCTTTTACTACAAGCCGCGCGTGACGCTCGACAACCTGCGCCGCCATGCCAAGGGCATGATCTGCACCAGCGCCTGCATCGCGGGCATCATCCCCAAATACATCGACCGCGGCGACATGGAGGGCGCCATCAAGTGGGCCGAGACCTTCCGCGACACCTTCGACCCCGGCGACTTCTATATCGAGATTCAGGAACACGGCATCACCACCGATAACGGCCTGACCGACGAGCAGATGGACCGCACGCTTATCGACATCGCCAAACAGGTGGGCGTCAAGGTCATCGCGACCAACGACTTCCACTACCTGCGCCGCGAGGATGCGCCCGTGCAGGACGTCATCATGTGCATCGGCATGAACGCCAAGGTCGATGACCCCAATCGCATGCGCATGACCGGCTCGGAGTTTTACATGAAGACCGAGGAGGAGATGCGGGCGATGTTCCCGTATTGCCCCGAGGCCTGCGACAACACGCTCGAGATTGCCGACAAGTGCTACGTTGAGCTGGACTGGGACTCCATCATCCTGCCGCGCTTCCCACTGCTCGATCCCGGCGAGACGCACGAGAGCCAGTTCCGCCGTGAGTGCGAGAAGGGCCTGCGCCAGCACTATGGCGACGACTGGGCCACGCGCGAGATCGGTGGCGTCAACATCAAAGAGCGCTTTGAGTACGAATACAAGGTCATCTGCGACAAGGGCTTTGCCGCCTACTTCTTGATCGTTGCCGAGTACGTGCAATGGGCCAAGGACAACGGCATCGGCGTCGGCCCCGGCCGTGGCTCGGCCGCCGGCGCTATCGTCGCCTACGCCATGAACATCACCGCGTTCGACCCGCTCGAGAACGGCCTGATGTTCGAGAGGTTCCTGTCCCCGCAGCGTACCGAGATGCCCGATATCGATATGGACTTCGACGATGAGCGGCGCCTCGAGGTCGTGGAGCACGTTCGCCAGCTCTACGGCCCCGAGAAGGTCACCCACGTCATCACCTACTCGACCATTACGTCCAAGCAGGCCATCAACGACGCCGCGCGCGTGCTGGACTATCCGGTCTACATGGGCCAGCGCCTGTCCAAGATGGTCTCGAGCGACCCCAAGGTCAAGCTCAAGCAGGTGCTCGAAAAGCAACCCGGCAAAGAGGATCTGTTTAACCCCGACTTTGCCGAGGCCTATAAAAAGGATGACGACGCCCGCCGCATCATCGACACGGCGCTCTCGATCGAGGGCCTCACCCGTGGCGAGGGCGTGCACGCGTGCGCCGTTCTGATCTGCCGCGATCCCGTCAACGAGCACGTGCCCACCAAGCTCGATACCAAGGGCGGCGTCGAGATTACCCAGTACGAGGGTCATACCGTTGCCGACATGGGCCTGCTCAAGATGGACTTCCTGGGCCTGCGCACGCTGACGGTTATCTCTAAGGCCAAGGCCAACA
>CATZTY010000206.1 GCA_958424475.1 uncultured Collinsella sp. | reverse complement strand
CCTCGCGCTGGTCGCGGCCGAGCACGCGAATCTCGTCGAGCAGCTGCGGGTCGTCTACGTGTCCGCCTGCAACCGTCTCGCGCGCTAACGAGCGTACGAGCTCAACGGACTTCTCGCTGGTCAGCAGCTTGTGATGCTCGCCGGCAAGCGTGCCCATGGCGTCGGCACGGGCGGCAGCGCCGTTGGCAGGAGCAATCGTCGCTCCATCGAACTCGGCAATCTTGAGCAGGTACTCGCGAGTCCACAGCTTGCCCTCGAGTTTGCGGAACTTTTTGACGGCCTTGTCGACTTTAGCGGCCTTGACGCCCTTGGCGGCCTTTGCCACGGCGGCCTTGGCCTTCTTATCGAGTTTCTTTCCCATACCGTATCCTTAATCTCGCAGGCCGAGCGCCGCAGGCGGGTGCGCGGCCAGTTTGCACAGCTACCTGCCTTGTACCCAGCGCGAACAAAACGGAGCGCGGCGATGCGCTCGCGAAATGTGTTATCCTATAGCCCAATGCGTTGACGGAGAGGGTTTTGCCCGCCGCGTCGCCGGCAAGAGAGGGAAGGTCATGGGCTGCAAGCCTTCCTGCGGTGGCAAGGGCCAAGCGTTCACTCCCGAGCAGCAACCTCAACGGGCGCGCGGCCGACGGCGGTGAAGCCCCAGTAGGGAAGCCGTGAGCCTCGCGACAAGGGGCGCAGAGTGGGCACGGCGGGCCAGACATCCGCCGGGTCAAACAAGGTGGTACCGCGGAATTTAACCGTCCTTGGGCAATGCACATGCCCGAGGGCGGTTTTTTGTTACCGAACCGGGCCGCGCATCCGCAACATCGGGCGGCGTAAGCCGTCCCGGAGCGCGGATGCGCGAGAGACGAAAGGGAAGACATGAGTCTGATTGATGATCTGGTCAAACTCGAGGAAGAGGCCAAGGAGCTCGTCACTAGCGCCGACGACGCCGCCAAGCTCGAGGCCGCGCGCGTTGAGCTGCTCGGCCGCAAGGGCCGTATCACCGGCCTGATGCGCATGATGGGCAAGCTCGCCCCCGAGGATCGTCCCATGATGGGCAAACGCGCCAACGAGATGCGCCAGCTGATCGAGGGCATGCTCGACGAGCGCACCACCGAGATGAAGGCCGCCGCCCTCAAGCACGCACTCGAGCACGAGGCTGTCGACATCACGCTGCCGGGCATCCGTCCGCAGATCGGCCACCAGCACCTGATCAAGCAGATCATCGAGGAGGCCGAGGACATCTTCTGCGGCATCGGCTACACCGTCGAGTCCGGCCCCATGGTCGATACCTCCTACTACAACTTCACCGCGCTCAACGCGCCCATGGATCACCCGAGCCGCTCGGCTCGCGACACGTTCTATGTGGTCGACAACAACCCCGGCAGCGTCGCGCATCCCGAGGCTCACGCTCACGGCGCGTCCGACGTGCTGCTGCGCACCCAGACCTCGGGCGTGCAGATCCACACCATGGAGTCGCAGAAGCCGCCCATCTACATGATCTGCCCGGGCACCGTCTACCGTCCCGACACGGCCGACGCCTGCCACCTGCCGCAGTTCAACCAGATCGAGGGCCTGGTCGTCGACGAGGGTATCACCTTTGGCGATCTTAAGGGCACGCTCGACTACTTTGTTAAGTGCATGTTTGGCGAGGATCGCAAGACGCGTTACCGCCCACACTTCTTCCCCTTCACCGAGCCTTCCTGCGAGGTGGACGTGAGCTGCCACGTGTGCGGCGGCAAGGGCTGCAACTTCTGCAAGCACAGCGGCTGGATCGAGATCTTGGGCTGCGGCATGGTCGACCCCAACGTCCTTATCAACTGCGGCATCGACCCCGAGAAGTACACCGGCTTCGCCTTTGGTATTGGCGCCGAGCGCGTCGCGGCCCTGCGCTACGACCTGCCCGACCTGCGCACGTTGATGACAGGCGATATGCGCTTCCTGAACCAATTTTAGGCTTGCCCAGGCACCCCATCTTGGCGTTCAAACCGTCGCTCGCGTACCTTTAGTACGCGTCGCTCCTCTTTCACGCCAACCTAGGGCACCTGGACAACCCTAAGGCGAACGTCTTCATTTGATATTCCTCCCTTTGCGGAGATTAAGAACTAGGAGAGCTACATGCGCGTTTCTTACGACTGGCTCAAGACCATGATCGATATTCCGGAGGATCCCAAGACCCTTTCGGACGAATATATCCGTACCGGCACCGAGGTCGAGGCGATCGACACCGTGGGCGAGTCCTTCGACCACGTGGTGACCGCCAAGGTGCTCACCAAGACCCCGCACCCCGATAGCGACCACATGTATGTGTGCTCGGTCGACGTGGGCGACAAGAACCTCGACCCCGACGGCAATCCCGCTCCGCTGCAGATCGTCTGCGGCGCGCAGAACTTTGAGGCCGGCGACCACATCGTCACGGCCATGATCGGCGCAGTTCTGCCCGGCGACGTCAAGATCAAGAAGAGCAAGCTTCGCGGCGTCGTGTCCATGGGCATGAACTGCTCCGCGCGCGAGCTCGGTCTGGGCGGCGACCACTCCGGCATTATGATCCTGCCCGAGGATACGCCCTGTGGCATGCCGTTTGCCGAGTATGTGGGCTCGAGCGACGCCGTGCTCGACTGCGAGATTACGCCCAACCGCCCCGACTGCCTGTCCATGATCGGCATGGCCCGCGAGACCGGCGCCATCTTCGATCGCGATTTCCACGTTGAGCTGCCCGCCATCAAGGCGGAGACCGGCCGTGCGACCGACGACGAGCTTTCCGTCGAGATTGCCGACGAGGGCCTGTGCGACCGCTATGTCGCCCGCATCGTGCGCAACGTGAAGGTCGGCCCGTCGCCCGACTGGATGGTCAAGCGCCTTAACGCCTTGGGCGTGCGCCCGCACAACAACATCGTCGACATCACCAACTACGTGATGATGCTCACCGGCCAGCCGCTGCACGCCTTTGACCTGGACACCTTTGCCGAGCGCGATGGCCACCGTCGTGTGGTGGTTCGCGCCGCCCAGCAGGACGAGAAGTTCACGACGCTCGATGGCGAGGAGCGCACGCTTGACGCCGGCATGGGCCTCATCACCGACGGCGAGCGTCCCGTGGCGCTCGCCGGTGTCATGGGCG
>CATZTY010000205.1 GCA_958424475.1 uncultured Collinsella sp. | reverse complement strand
TACCACGACGCTTGGATGGGGTAGAATCAGCCATTGAATGCAGAAGGGACGGAAGATCATGGATACGACAAATAGCTCGCGCGAACTACATCTGACGGTGGCGAACGAAGACTACTTGGAGTGCATGGTTCGCATTGAAAGCGAAGAGGGGGAAACCAACGGCGTGCGATCGGTCGACATCGCGCAGCGCCTTGGCGTCTCCAAGGCATCGGTCAATAAAGCGGTTTCGGCGCTCAAGGCATCCGAACTTGTCGAGCAATCGCACTACGGCAAGGTAGTCCTGACCGATCGCGGCCGCGAGGTTGGTACGGCTATCTGGTACCGTCATCGCCTCATCCGCACGTTTTTGGTTCAGGAGCTCGGTGTCGAATTTGAGCGAGCCGATTCCGAGGCCTGCATGATGGAGCATGCGCTATCCGAGGACACGATGAGCCGCTGGCTCGCCTATCTCGAAAAGCAGGGAATCAGCGTCGAGGAATAGCGGGATATATATGGATACGAGTTATTACAACCGCTTTGGTGCCGAGGAACTTACGCGCCGCTTGTCGAGCGAGACCTTGTTGGCGCAGGGCCCCATGGGCAGTGTTCTGTTGAGTGAGTACGATGCCGCTGACATTCCACCGGCGTTTTGGAATCTGGCAGAGCCACAGACCGTTTCTCGTATCCATCGCTTGTATGTCGCCGCTGGCGCGCAGGTGCTCATTACCAACACCTTTCAGGCATCAAGCTATGCCCTCAAACACGACCAGATTGCGCCGTCCGTGGCGGAGGTCAATCGCGGGGCCGTCGACGATGCCCGCCAGGCGCACCCTCAGCTGCTGCTGGGCTCGATGGGCCCGATCGGTATTGAGTGGTTTGCCGAGGACTCTGCCGAGTATCGTGAAATCCGAGGCATTGCGCGCGAACAGGCGCACGCCTTGCTCAATGCCGGCGTTGACGGTCTGCTGATCGAGACGGTGACGTCTATCCGTAATTTGCAGCCCATGCTTGCCGGCGCGCGAGATGCCGCCGACGGCATGCCTGTTCTGGTGAGTTTTGTCGTTGACGATAAAGGCGACCTGTTGGGCGATGGCCTCAACATCGAGGCAGCCGTTTTGTACGCCGAAAAACACGGCGCAAACTCGGTTGGTGTTAATTGCTGTTCGCTTGCGGCCGCGAACGCGACGGTGCCCAGGATGGTTGCATCGGCGACTACTCCCGTCACGGTGCGTCCCAACGTGGGCGATCCGGTCCAGACTCAGGATGGCCCCGTGTGGCACGAGAACCCCGAAGCTTTCGCGCGCGCATGCATCGAATGGAGACATGCCGGCGCCGCAATGGTGGGCAGTTGTTGTGGAACCACGGCAATCACTACGGCAGCGATGGCCGAGGCGCTCGATATATAAAGGGTAAAACCGCTCCATACGGGGCGGTTTTTTTATTGCTTGCATGTCCTCGGCAGCATTTGCCCAAATGGTGAATGCTGGTGCCGGCGGGTTGCCGAGTGCGTGTTGCGGGTATACCTCACGCGTACCATGATCCAAACACTGTGAGGTGTCTGCGCGTGTGCGCGATAATTCATTTTGGAACTGACGGTTGGCGCGCTCGCGTCGATGAGGACTTCACTGCCGATAACGTTGCCCGTATCGCCGATGCCGTCGGCGAGTTGTGGCAAAAGACCAATCCGGGCAAAACGGTATATATAGGGTTCGACACCCGGCCCCTGGCGAGCGAGTTCGCTGAGCTTGCGGCGGGTGTGCTAGCAGCGCACGGGCTGGACGCCGTGCTCGCTTCGCGACCTGTTCCGACCCCTGCCCTTACGTGGGCGGCGGCTTATGACGGTGAGGCGTGCGGCGCGCTCATGGTGACGGGGTCCCATCATCCGCAGGGTTATCTGTGCCTCAAGATTCGCATGGGTGACGGCTCGACCGCCAACCAGGATGTCATCGAAGAGCTCGAAGAGACCATGGCTCCCGAGCCAATGGGGATCGAGGGGCAATATCGCACCGCGGATATCATTCCTGACTATATGCAGGCGGTGGCATCGTTTGTCGATGCCGAAGCCATCCGCGCCGCGCACCTGCGCGTGGTTGTCGATCCCATGGGCGGCGCAGCCCAGGGCTATCTAGCCGACTTGCTGCGCGAGCTTGGCGTTGAGGTGCACGAGATTCACGCCGGGCAGGCGTCTGACCAAGAAGATATCTGCCCCGACCCCGTTGAGCCTTGGGTGGACGCTTGCGAGCGCACGGTTATCGATGACGGAGCTTGCGCTGGCCTGGTGACCGACGGCGACGCCGACCGTATCGGTGCGGTTGACGAGCGCGGCAGATATATACATCCGCATCAGATCATGGCGCTCGTTTTGGGCGACTTGGTTCAATTTCGTAATTTGGAGGGGCGCGTCGTCGTCAATCTTTCGTGCTCGACGCTCGTGCGTCGCATTGCCGAGGCGCTTGGCTGCCGCGTGACCGTCAAACCAGTCGGTTTCAAATATATAGCGGCGGAGATGAAAAAGGGCGGCGTCCTCATAGGCGGCGAAGAAGCCGGTGGTATCGGCATCGCCGCGCATATGCCCGAGCGCGATGGAATCCTCGCCTGTCTAATTCTGTGTGAGCTTATGGCAAAGACGGAAGCGCCTTTGGGCGTTCTGGTCGACCAGCTCGAGGACAGTTTTGGTAAGACGAGTTACGGTCGACGCGATTTACGCCTTGAGGCCGAAGATGCCGAAACGTTACGAACCCTGCTGCCGGGCGTAAACCCCAAGTCGATTTGTGGCAAGGTGCCGCAAAACGTTAGTCATATGGATGGCTTGCGTTTGGCATTCGAGGATGACACGTGGCTGCTGGTCCGTCCTAGCGGGACCGAACCAGTGGTGCGCGTCTACGCCGAGGGGTTCTCGGTGGAAGAACGTGATGAGTTGCTCGATGCTGGCTGTGCTTTAGCTAGGGGGACGTATCCGCTTTAACCATGAGACTGCCTTATATAAAGAGATGCTCGGCGAGCGGTAGTTAACGGCTGGCAAACGTTAGTCGGATCCCAAACTGTGTAGGAAATGTGTACGCCCAGATTCCCGCCCACGGGGCCCCTCCGGTCTGGCAATATATCTCCTTGCCGCGCGGCCCGGTCGGACCGGATCA
>CATZTY010000204.1 GCA_958424475.1 uncultured Collinsella sp. | reverse complement strand
GCCACCATTACAACAAGCGCACGCACGAGGACGAGCTGGTAACCCCCGACGACCCCGCCTTTAAGCAGGAGGAGCAGGCAGCCGAGGAATGTAAGGAAGAGCGCCACCACAAGCTCTAGGGTAAGCTGCCGAGGATGTGCCCGGGCGCCGCTGACCATGCGCAGCCCCGTGCCCATCGTGCAAGCCACCTCTCCCCCGCCCCTCGCTTACTTACGCCCCGACCCTCCAATAAACGCGTTATCATCTTGACCCATGAACATACGTTAGGAGCAATCATGCCAAACGAGAACAGCTACGAAGTCGCGCTGCAAAAGAGCAACGCCATTCGCGAGGGCCTGGCCAAGACGCCCGAGAAGTTCACCATGCTTACTGGCGACCGCCCCACCGGCCGTCTGCACCTGGGCCACTACTTTGGCACCCTCAAGGGCCGCGTCGAGCTGCAGAACATGGGCGCCAAGACCAACGTGCTCATCGCCGACTACCAGGTCATCACCGACCGCGACACCACCGAGCACATCCAGGACAACGTGTACAACATGGTCATGGACTACCTTGCCTGCGGCATCGACCCCGACAAGACCATGATCTACGCGCACTCCGCCGTGCCCGCTGCCAACCAGCTCATGCTGCCGTTCCTGTCGCTGGTCTCCGAGGCCGAACTGGCGCGCAACCCCACGGTCAAGGCCGAGATGGAGGCCTCGGGCCACGAGCTCACCGGCCTTCTGCTCACCTACCCGGTGCACCAGGCCTGCGACATCCTGTTCTGCAAGGGCAATGTGGTGCCCGTCGGCCGCGACCAGCTGCCGCACATCGAGCTCACCCGCACCATCGCCCGTCGCTTTAACAACCGCTACGGCAAGGTGTTCCCCGAGGTCGACGCGCTGCTGTCCGAGACCCCGCTGCTGCCCGGCCTGGACGGTCGCAAGATGAGCAAGAGCTACGGCAACGCCATCAACATCTCGATGACCGCCGAGGAGACGGCCAAGCGCATCAAGAAGAGCCAGACCGACTCCGAGCGCATGATCACGTTTGATCCCGAGAACCGCCCCGGCGTGTCCGGCCTGCTTTCGACGGCTGCCATCTGCACCGGCCGCTCCGAGGTCGAGATTGCCGAGGAGATTGGCATGGGCGGCTCCGGCCAGCTCAAGAAGTACGTGACCGAGGCCGTCAACGAGTACTTCGCGCCGATCCGCGAGCGTCGCCAGCGTTACGAGAACGATCTGGACTATGTGAAGGACGTGCTGCACGAGGGCAACCGTCGCGCCAACGAGATCGCCGAGCAGACCCTGGCCGAGGTTCGGGACGCCATGGGCATGGTGTACTAGACCGACCTGCTGGTTTGAACTTTCGATTGCTATAGGGCGGGCGCTACGGCGTCCGCCTTTTTTTTGGTGCCCGACCGGTTCGGCTCCGCCCATCGCACTCCCCCGACAAACGGGAACGGGCCCGCCGGCAGTCAGTTGCCAGCGGGCCCGTTCCCGAAGTACACCGTTGAATCGCACAGAGGGGAGGGATGCGAATCAAACTCAACAGGGCAGGCTTTTTCATCGCCTATTGCCCGCTCCGTTGTTGAATAAAGTATAGTTCACCGTGGTTTACTTTGCAGCATCAATATGAGCCGCCATAGCTTCTCCATAAGTTAGCCCCGGTAAACCTACAACGGAAAACCGCCGCAAAGGGGACAGGCACCTTTGTGGTAGTTTTGGCCACGGCAGATCTGTTAGAGTCCGGCGGGCCAGCGACAGGCGCCCAGATCGACGTGCATGGGGTCGACAAACGTCACGCCCTCCCCTAGCAAAAGCTCACGTTGAGCATCGGGACCGCCAAAAGCAAAACCCTCGCATATGCGCCCGTCGGCAAACACCACGCGATGGCAGGGTATCTCGCCGGGGCGCGGATTGCTGTGCAGGGCATACCCCACGTACCGCGCACTTCGTGGACGACCGGCAAGCAGCGCCACCTGACCATACGTGGCGACCATCCCTTCGGGGATCTGCTCGACCACCTCGTACACCCGTTCAAAAAAGCCCTCAGACGCCATCGCTCGCTCCCTTCTCCGCATTAACAGCATAAAGAAATGATCCCTTGGGGACGGAGGAAAACGGATCATTCACGGCCTCCGTGCGGTCGATGATCCGTTTTCCTCCGTCCCCAAGGGATCATTTGTTGGCAGGTTGGTTAGTTGGCGGGATGGAAGAAGGCTACGGCTACGGCGCCGGGGCCTACGTGGGTACCGATGGTGGCACCGATGGTGTGAACGGGCAGCTCGCCCTCGGTGTGGCCAGCCCACAGTGCCGCGCTGTCCTCGATATACTTCTTGAGCACCGCATCCGAAAGGCCCGTATAGCCGAGCGCCAGCGGCATGGAAAAGTCGATGCCGCCCGCCTTTTCGACCTTTTGGTTCAGCAGGTTGCGGCCGTTCTTGGAACCGCGCGCCTTTCGCAGCTGCACAATCAGACCGTCCTCGGCAGCTACCACGGGCTTTACGTTGAGCAGCGTACCCACGGCGCCGGCAGCAGCAGACAGGCGACCGCCGCGCACCAGGTACTCCAGCGTCTCGAGCAGGCCGATAACCACCACGCGGTCGCGCACGGCCTCGACCGCCGCCGCGATCTGGGCCGCGCTACGGCCCTCGTCCACCAAGCGCAGCGCATACTCGACCAGAATGCGTTCACCCAGGGTGACGTTGTTGCTATCAACCACGTACACATCGCCGCCCGGCGCCTCGGCTAGTGCGGTACGGGCGCTCTGATTGGTGCCCGACAGCTTAGCGCCCACGGTAATAATCACAGCCTCATCGCCGGCTTCGCGAATCTCGGCGATAGCCTGCGAGAACGCGTACGGGTTGACCTGGCCGGTCTTGGGCAGCTCATCGCGCTCCACGAGCATCTCGTAAAAGCGCTGGTGATCGATGTCGACGCCATCCATGAACACATCGGTGCCAAAGGAGACGGACAGCGGCAAAACGTCCAGTGCCGGGTGCTCGGCCGGCGACATATCGCTTGCGGAATCGGTAATAATGCGGACGGACATAGCGAATCCTTTCTTGCGCAGGTCCAGCGCAGGGAATTTTGACAGCAATGCCCCGGCACGGTATACGCGCTTAAACGGGACGATGCAGTTGATAATGGG
>CATZTY010000203.1 GCA_958424475.1 uncultured Collinsella sp. | reverse complement strand
CTCGGCCAGGACGTAGTCAAAGCGCTGCGCCAGCTGGTCGAGCGGCTCGGCAGGGGAGGAGAGCTTGCCCGTCTGGGGGTCCAAGACACCAGCTTGGCAGATACTTCCGCGGCTCATGCCTGCGCATGCCTCGCAGGTGCAGCCGGGAACATGCAGGGCGCCCGGTTTCCAAGGCGCGGCGTCCAGGCGACGGCTCGACCCGTCCCACGGCACGCCGGCGACGGGGAACATATGCGTGGTGGTGCAGAGGAGCGCGCGGCCGCCAGCGCGCATAAGCTCAAGGCCGAGCGTCTTTAGCAAGGTCGACTTGCCACCGCTGCCGATGATCGCGGTAATGCCCGGTTTGATCCTGAGCGCCGAGGCAAGATTGCCGCTAACCGTTTCCATCTGTTCACCGCCGTATAATACTGTGATAATAAATAATCATCAGAGTAGCGGTCGAACCGCTTTTGCTCTGCTCAAACCGTAGCACAGGGAGGTGCCCCGGGAATGCTCGTTTATGTTCGCGGCGCCGGCGATATCGCCACGGGTGTCGCTGCCCGTTTGGTGCGCGCCGGCGCGTCGGTCGTTATGGCCGATATCGCGGTTCCCACGTGCATCCGTCGCACAATCAGTTTTTGCGAGGCCATTCGCCTGGGCGAGGTCCAGGTCGAGGGCATTCGCGCTCGCTTGGCGCAGACGCCGGCAGAGGCGCTTGCAATTACCGAGGCCGGAGACGTCGCCGTCGTGGTAGACCCCCAGGCCAAGATGCTCGACGAACTGAAACCCGCTGCCGTGGTCGACGCGATTCTGGCCAAGCGCAACTTGGGCACCACGCGCGATATGGCGCCTGTCGTTATTGCCGTGGGACCGGGCTTCACCGCGCCGGTCGATTGCGATGCCGTGGTCGAGACCATGCGCGGTCATTTTCTCGGCCGCGCCATCACCCAGGGCTCGCCCCAGCCCAATACGGGCGTGCCGGGTGTCATCGCCGGCTATGGCAAGGAGCGCGTTATCCACAGCCCCGCCGCCGGCGTGTTTCGGTCCGACCGTGCGATCGGCGACATCGTGAGTGCCGGAGACGTGATTGGCTACGCGGGCGATACACCCATGTGCACGCAGATCGATGGCTGTCTGCGCGGGCTTTTGGCGAACGGCGTGCAGGTGACTGAGGGCTTTAAATGCGCCGATGTCGATCCGCGCGGCGATGCCAGCTATATCAACTACATTTCGGACAAGGCGACGTCGGTCGGTGGCGGCGTGCTCGAGGCACTCGCTATGCTCACCGATATCTTTAGAGGATAGAAGGCGGCAATGGAAAAGCTCGATGTTGTGAATGCGGCGCTTGCCGCCCTGCGTGCTGGCGAGACGTGCGAGCTCGTGGTCGTGGCCGGCACGGCGGGGTCGTCACCGCGCGGCGTGGGCGCATGGATGGCCGTCTTTGCCGATGGCAGCCAAGCGGGCACCATCGGCGGCGGCAAGATCGAGCTCTTTGCGCTGAACGAGGCGCGCGAGCTGCTAGCCGCAGGGCAATCGCGTCTGGTCCGCTACACCATGGGCGGCGAGAACTCCGATACCGGCATGATCTGTGGCGGAGCCATCTGCCTGTGCTACCTGCATCTGGATGCGACTCAGGTACCGTTGTTCCGGGAAATTGCCGACGTCTTGGTCTATCGGCGCATCGGCGACTTCGTCATTGACTTTAAGCCGTTTATCGCAAGCGCGCTCGAGGGCGATGTGGCCGGGTACCATGGCGAGCAATCGCGCCGCACCATTGCGGGCTGCCCCGGGCTTTCACTGGTGGAGGAGGGGAGTAAGGTCACCTACACCAACGCGGCCTCCGAGATTCCCGCGGCGCACATCGAGACGCTCTGCCCCGAGGGCCTGACCTATATCTTTGGCTGCGGCCACGTGGGCGCCGCGACGGCGCGGGTGCTCACGGCGGCGGGCTTTGCCGTCGTGGCGTGCGACGACCGCCCCGGCACGCTGACCCCCGATTGGGTGCCCGGTGTCTACGACCGTCGTCTGGTCGATTACAAGAGCCTGAGCAAACAGTGCCCTATCGGCCCGCGCGACCTGGTGGTCGTCGCCACGGCGGGTCACAAGTCCGATATCGACGTGGTGATTCAGGCCATGCGCGCCAAGCCCGCCTATCTGGGCTGCCTGGGCTCGCGCCGCAAGACGGCCTTTGTGCGGGCCCGCTTGGAGCAGGAGGGCTTCACGCAGGAGCAGATCGACGAGCTGCGCCTGCCGATCGGCGTTGCCATCGAGGCAGAGGATCCCGAGGAGATCGCCATCTCCATCGCCGCCGAGATGATCCACCTGCGCCGCACCAAGCTCGTCCCCCGCAAGCGCTAATCGCATCCCCACCAATAAGTTGCGGTGAAATACGGATTGTTTAAGCCTGTTAGGCCGCCCAACAGTCCCTATTTCACCGCAACTGCTTTTTGGGACCCATTTGTGCGGGGGAGTTGTGGAGTTGTGCAGGCAGACGAGGTTTTTCTGGAAATACGCTCCCGATGCGCGTATAGTACCGATTGTTTTGTCGGCTCCTGCTGCGTCGAGTCCAAACCGCAAAATGCCATGAGCGGCGCGGATGCAGCCAGGAGGCACGAGGACAACCCATCGTGGCCACGCCCCGTGCTTAAAACCCCAAGAAGGAGTGAACAATGGCAGAAGAGAAGTATGTGCCGCGTCTGAAGACCAAGTACAACAACGAGGTCAAGCAGCAGCTTCAGGACAAGTTCCAGTACGAGAACGTCATGATGATCCCCAAGTTTGAGAAGATCGTCGTGAACATGGGTGTCGGCGAGGCCGCTACCGATTCCAAGGCCATCGACGGTGCCGTGCGCGACCTGCGCGCCATCACCGGCCAGCAGCCGATGATCACCCGTGCCCGCAAGTCCATCGCTACCTTCCGCCTGCGCGCTGGTATGCCGATCGGCTGCAAGGTTACCCTGCGTGGCGACCGTATGTGGGAGTTCTTCGATCGTCTGACCTCCGTCGCGATCCCCCGTATCCGCGACTTCCGCGGCATCTCCGCCAAGAGCTTCGACGGCCGTGGTAACTTCTCCATGGGCGTCACCGAGCAGCTCATCTTCCCCGAGATCGACTTCGACTCCGTCGATCACCAGCGCGGTATGGACATCACTTTCGTGACCACCGCCAACACCGATGAGGAGGCCAAGGCCCTTCTGGACGCCTTCGGTTTCCC
>CATZTY010000202.1 GCA_958424475.1 uncultured Collinsella sp. | reverse complement strand
GTCGATAACCTCAACGCCCTCGGGAAGGTCCTGCATAACACCGGCGTACTCGATCTTGCCGTTATCGTCGACGAGAACGAGGGAGTTCTCGACCGGCTCGGCACCGGTACCGTCGATGAGCTTGCCGCCAACGATTGCATACTTAGTGGACATGGTTCCTCCTTATGGATCCATATAGTGGGTGAGGCCGTGTTGGGTTAAGGCCTCACAAAGCTACCCAAGTGATGCCGGGTTCGGTACGCGGGAGAGAGGGCACCGCGCAACCAATCCGCCCCGGCTCGGCGTTACTTTTTGCGGGAATTGGTGAAAGCCATGAGAGCCAGGCCAATAGCCAACCAGCCGATTACGATGCTCCACTCCACCATGTTGAGGGAGGCGGGAGAGAACGGAATCACGAGCAGGCCGATGATGATGGCGCAGGCAGCGATGGCGAGGCAGATGCCAAACTTGCCGCCGGGCACCTCGTAGGGACGAGGTAGGTCGGGCTCGGTGAAGCGCATGCGCAGGCAGGCAAGAGCGACCATGCCGCAAGAGAAGATGAAGGCGAGAGCCGACACATTGGTCAGAGGGATGAGCATGTTCTTGCCCAGGAACGGACCGACGACGGTGATGATGGCCAGAACGACGCAGGCGAGCTTGGGAGCGCCGGAATTGGGATCGACCTCGGCAAACTTCTCGGGCAGCTGGCCCTTGCGGCCCATGGCGAGCATAATGCGGCTCGTGGCGCCGTAGAAGGAGTTCATCGGGCCCATGGGTCCAAGCGTGGCGATGACGAGCATGGCCAGGTACAGGAGCATGTTGATGCCCTTAAGACAGGCAAGCGCGGGAACCGGGCTCTTAACAAACTCATGCCAGTCAAGGATAGTGCCGAACGAGTAAATGCAGACCATGTAGAAGCCGCCGGCGGCCAGCAGGGCCAGGGAGATGATCTTGCCGAACTTGTTCCAGTTAAGGCCCTCGGCTGCTTCCTCAGCCTGCTGAGGAATGGTGTCGAAACCGGCGTAGAAGAACGGGGTCAGAACCAGGACCGACACGATACCGGCGAACAGACTGGTGCCCTCGGTGGCGGCCTTACCGCCGCCAGCACCGGCGACCTGGGAGAACACAGGCATGGCGTTGTTCGGCGAGCCGGTGAACAGCGAGACGCCCATGGCGAGTAGCATGCCGCAGAGCAGGGCCTTGGTCAGGAAGGCTTGGAGCTTGGCGGCCGAGCTGGCACCGCGGAAATTGAGGAAGATGACGTAAACTGCAAAGCCGAGCGCGATCAGCGTCGGGAACAGGTAAACGTCGGCGCCCAGGATGGTGTAGAGCTTGACGGCGCGCAGCCACTCAAGACCGGGCAGGCTACCGAACATCTCGGACACGAGAGTCGAAATGGCAATGGCCTCCCACGGGCACAGGATGCCGTTGCCCAGGGCCAGGAGCCAACCGGTGATGTAGCTCAGCGTACGGCCAAAGCTACGATCGACATACTCGACGATGCCGCCCGAGATGGGGATAGCAGCCGTAAGCTCACCAAAAACAGCTCCGACGGGCACGAGGAAGATTGCACCCAAGAGGAATGCGATCATAGCGGGAACGGGACCGCCGCCCACGACCATCCAGTCGCCGACCTGCAGAACCCAACCGGTACCGATGATGGCACCGAAACCGATGGTGAAGAAGTTCCAGAGCGAGAGCGTTTTCTTCATGCCGCCGTTATCCTCGACTGCAACCTCTGCGTTCTTGTCCGCCATTGTTCCCCTCCTTTCCTTTTTGACGCCCCTTGACGTCACCCCTTGCGCGGTCCGTTTTGCCGCACGCTTTTATTCCATGGCTTTAAGATACGGCCTTGGCGCAGCAGCGCCGCTCGCAGCTCGACCGAAGGCAGAACTGCAAAACGAGCGGCACCGTTTTTGGGACGAACGGCGGGAGACGTCATTCGTCTTGGACGCTTTCATCTTGTCTGCTTTTGAATACCTGTTGCCGTGACGCCTGGCGCGCGGCGCGGCAACGTTCATACCATTTGTCAGGCTTTTGGCGCACATACCCATGTGTCGTGCATCTTTTTATGTAGGATAGACAAGTTACACATGAGGCAAGGTGATTCGAATGGCATACGGATACAATGACGGCGACCAACGGCCACAAAGCGTGCGCCTTGCCGGCCGCACCACGCCAACGCCCAGAAGCACCTCCGACAACGACAACCTGCAGCGCCCCCAAGAGCAGCCCGGGGCTTCTTCGCGGCAACAAAGCCGTACCGTGCAGCAGTCGGACCGCGTGAGCACGAGCACACGCCAACGCCAGACCGACACATCGCAGCCACGCCGCTACGATCGTCGTAAGACCGACTACTACGTCAAGCGCTCCTTTTCGCGACCTCAACGCGATCGCGGCAATTCCGCCCCTCACCCCGCGTCGCATACCACAAGCCACACGCTTCCGGCCCGCCGCCTACGTCTTGCGCTTTGCTCCATCGCCGCCTGCCTCGTCTTTGTGTTTTTGGGATCCTGCATCTCCCACGGATCAGCCGGTCTTGAGCCCACTGCCGAGGACAGGCTGCTTAAAGCTCCCGTCGCGCCCGGTTACTCCTTTGCGTTCTCGACCCCACGCTCGCAATGGCAGGCCGGCACCATGCCCCACATCTACCAAATTGACCCCGCATGGTCGGAGCTACCCTATGCCGGTGGCACTATTCGCGAAAACGCTTGCGGTCCCACCTGCCTCACCATGGTCTATATCTTTAAGACCGGCCATACCGATAAGACGCCGGTCGATATATGCGCACTGGCCGAAGCCGGCAACTACGCCCCCACCGGTGCCACCGAGTGGTCGTTTATGACAGGCGGTGCATGGCAGCTGGGGCTCAACGGAACACAGCTCTATAACGATCGCGAATCGATTACCCAAGCACTTCGCTCGGGTGTGCCCGTCATCGCCGCAGTGCGCCCCGGTACGTTTACCAACGTAGGCCACTACATCGTGCTCTACGGCATCGACGATGCCGACCAGATTGGCGTCTACGACCCCAACTCGGCCAGCCGCAGCGCCCGCCGCTGGGGCGTCGTAGAGGTCCTCAACGAAGTCGAAGCCATGTGGACCTACTACTAGTCATTGGGGACAGACTTAAATGAGTGGTCATTGGGGACGCTCTTGTTTGACTAGTCATTTAAGAACGTCCCCGATGACCAGGTAGATACAAAAGCCCCGC